>CAYGNI010000097.1:0-6753 GCA_964351195.1 uncultured Micavibrio sp. | reverse complement strand
GTCGACATCAACGCCGAGCTTTTTGGCATAACCGGGGTCAAGGGCATGTTCAGCGTCGACAATCGCGCATGTTCCACCCGATTTTTGTGCTTCGGCAATGGCGTGCAGGGCCAGCGTCGTTTTACCGGAACTTTCCGGGCCGTAAATTTCAACAATGCGGCCACGCGGCAGGCCACCAATGCCAAGGCCAATATCAAGGCCGATCGAGCCCGTAGAAATGGATTCGACGTTGATCTTAGAGTCACCGTTTAATTTCATGATTGAGCCCTTACCAAAAGCACGTTCAATCTGTGCCAAGGCGGCATCCAGAGCTTTATCTTTTTCGGCTGAACTCATATTGGCACTCATATCATCATTCTTTCTTAAGGGGGTTACAGACATTTTATCTCTCCTTTATGTCTTAAATAGATTCGCATTGTGCGGCAATGGCGTGGGGGTTTGATCCCGATGAGAGAAGTTTGTTCTATTAATGTTCCAATGTCAAATAAAAAAGAACAAATGAGAACATTTTCTTTTTAGTTATGCTCGCTTCGCTGCGCCCGCCGCGGTCGCGGCGTTACAATTTTGAAATTTACAATTTCAAAATCACTGTTCTTTCTTAATCCTCTAACACCTCTTTTACCTTGGCGGCGAGTTGTTTAAGGGTGAAGGGTTTGGGCAGGAAGTAGATGTTTTCGCCCATATGGTCTTTGAGTTTGTCTTCGGTATAGCCGGACATGAATATAATTTTGAGGTTTGGGCTTTGCTGGCGCAGGCGTTGTACCAATGTCGGGCCGTCCATGCCGGGCATGACCACGTCGGTGACCACAAGGTCGATGTGTTTGTTTTCCTGACGCTCCAGGACTTCGAGGGCGTTTTCACCGCTTTCGGCGGAGACGATTTCGTAGCCTTTATTGGTCAGTGCGCGTTCGGAGAATGTTCGCACGGCGTCTTCGTCTTCGACCAGCAAGATGCGCTCTGAGCCCGTAAGGTCACGGTTTTCATCTTCTTCGACACGTGTGTCTTCCTCGGCTTCTTCTTCGATGTCATTGGCGGGTGGCAGGTAGATAATGAAGCTCGTTCCGCTTTTATCCTTTGGTCCGACCTTACTTTCAACATCAAGGTAACCGTCGGTTTGGCGGATAATTCCGTACACGGTGGCGAGGCCGAGACCTGTCCCCTCGCCCACGTCTTTGGTGGTGAAGAAAGGTTCGAAGATTCGGGAGAGGTTTTTCTTGGGGATACCGCATCCGGTGTCGGTGACTTTGATGACCGTCCAATGGCCGGGCGGGAGGTCTTCGGAGATCAGCTCTTTGGTTTTACGGTTGGTGAAATTTGAGGTTTCAATGGTGAGCTGGCCGTTGCCTTTCATCGCATCGCGGGCATTGACGGCAAGGTTGATAAGGACCTGTTCCATCTGGCCTTCATCGACTTTGACGAGTTTAAGGTCGCTGCCGTGGATAAGCTCAAGCTCTATGCTGGCGCCAATGAGACGGCGCAGGAGATGCGAAAGCTCGGTCAGGATGTCTGTGACATCATGGACGCGCGGGCGCAGCGTTTGCTGGCGCGAGAAGGCCAAAAGCTGGCGCACGAGATTGGCGGCGCGATTGGAGTTTTGCTTGATTTGCATGATGTCGCCAAAGGACGGATCGCCCGGTTTGTGGCGCAGCAAAAGCAGGTCGCAGAAACCGATGATGGCAGTCAGCAAATTGTTGAAGTCGTGGGCGACGCCGCCGGCCAATTGCCCGATGGCCTGCATTTTCTGGGACTGAACAAATTGAGCCTCGAGCTGTTTTTGTTCAGTCATATCAATAAAGTGCAGGACAATCCTGCCATCTTTTCTAAAGCGGCGAGCGTGCATTTGCGTGTCGATCACGCGGCCATTCCAGCGCAGGGTGATTTCAAGCGGAGCGTCGAGTTGTTTTCCCTTTTCGATGCTGCGGATTTTTGGAATAGCGATGTCGAAATCATCCTCATCCATCAGGTCTTTGAGATTTTGCTGTTCAATTAACGTGGCTTTGTCGCCAAGGACCGCAGCAAGGGTATTGTTACAATCGGCGATTTTTCCGTCGTCGTCGATGAGCATAATGCCCACGGGTGCTTCTTCGAAGAAGCGTTCGAAGCGGTCTTCGGAGGCTTTCAGGGCGAGGGACATTTCGCGCTCCGCCGTAAGATCGTGGACGACGGCGCGAGTACGGATGCGGCCGGTGTCTTCGTCTTTGACAACGACTTGATTGACGGAGGCGAGGAAGGTTTCGCCCGCTTTGCCCTTCATCTGGATCTCGACAATCTGGCGCGCGCGACCATCTGCGACGAGGTCGTAGGGTGCAGCATTTTCGGGCGCGTTGACGAGGTAGGTGTGGAGCGTACCTTGATCAAGGAGGAATTGCAGATCTTCGCCGAGCCATCTGGCGAAGGTTGCATTTGCAAATACGAAACGTCCCGTTTCATTGACGGAGAAGAATCCGACGGGGGCGTTGTCGGTGAAGTCGATGAGCTTTTCACGCTCTTCGCGGATGGCGTGATCCATGGTGTATTTTTCGGTCACATCATCGATCCGCCAGTGGACGAAACCGGCGCGGCCCCCGATGGGTTGGGCTGTGACTTCGAGCCAGCGTTCGCGGTCTTCGAATTTGGAATAGAGCTCGATGGAATCGGTGAGGCCGCGGTGGGCTTGATCGGCGAGTTTTATAAAATGAGAAGCCGCTTCGTCGTTATTCTGGAACAGGCGAATGAGGCTTTTGAAGCCTGGGGCCCCTACTCCGCGGCAGAGTTGTTCGAAGTTCTTGTTGTAGTAAATTGTGTTATCGGCGCTGTCTGTGATGAGGCGTGCGCCGCGCGAGCCTTCCATGACGCGGTAGACGAGGTCGAGTTCCTGTTGTTCCTCGGCGCGGCGTTTGTAGGAATTGAATATTAACAGGCAGACAAAACTGGCCAGGAAATAGGAGCCGATGGCGATGTATTTTGTTGTTTCGCTCAGATCCGTGGTCAGGCCAATGAAGAGCAGAATTGCGCCGAAAAAGATCAGCGTCAGCATGGCAATCAGCCCCGTATAATCCTTTTTATGCGGGGGAGCGAAAGGGGAGTTATCGGCCGTTTTGTGGTGACGGGCTATGAATTCAGTGTGGTCGAGTTTCATCCCTTATAAAATGCCATAAATGCAGGGAATTGAACAGTTTAATCAGTCCTAGTTCAGCTTCCCTTTTTTCTTGAACACGAAGGAGATGATTTCGGCGACGGCCTGATAGTGTTCGATGGGTATGGTTTGCTCGATTTCGACAACATCATAGAGCGAGCGGGCGAGCGGTTTGTTTTCATAGAGTTCAACGCCGTGCTGCTTGGCGACTTCGCGGATTCTTAAGGCCAGCTCATCCACGCCTTTGGCCACGCACATGGGAGCTTCCATGGTGTCGGGATCGTATTTCAGGGCGATGGAGAAGTGAGTCGGGTTGGTGATCACAACATCGGCACCGGGCACGTTTTGCATCATGCGTTGGCGGGCTTTTTCCGCGCGGAGCTGGCGCAGCTTTGCCTTCACGTGCGGGTCGCCTTCGGTTTGTTTATATTCGTCTTTGATTTCCTGTTTGGTCATGCGCATCTTTTTGGCGTGCTGGGCGCGTTGGAAAGCCAAATCAATCACGGCGATAATGAGTACAACGACGAGAACGCCGATCATAAGCTTGACCACAAGGGATTGAATTTCATCGAGCAGCAACGGCATGGGCAAGCCGACGAGGTGCTCGAGCTGGCCGAAATATGGCAGCAAGATTACGATGCCGACCACGCCGACCGTGAGGAGTTTGAGCACACCTTTGGCAAATTCCATGAGGGAGCGCATAGAAAACAGGCGGCCAAAGCCTTTAATAAGTGAAATCTTGCTGATATCAGGTTTAAGTGTTTCGGGGGCGAAAAGCGGGCCGACCTGCACAAATGGTCCCAAAAACGCGATGATCATCAAGAGGATAAGCGGTAAGGCCACGATGATGAGGACTTGTTTTAATGTTCCGCCGAGGATGACTTTCATGCCGCCGGGCGCAGAAGGAAAGGCGTAGGATTGCTCTATATAGGCTTTCAGGAGTTCACCGAGATCGCTGAAGACGGGGACGGACAGGCCAGCCACCAAAAGCGTACCGGCGAAGAGCATCATCCAATTGTTAATTTCACGCGACAGCGGGACCTGACCCTTTTTCCTCGCTTCTTCGAGTTTCTTGGGGGTGGGGTCTTCGGTTTTCTGGGCATCATCATTTTCTTCGCCTTCGGCCATGTTTTATCCCCCTGCGGCGCGGAGGAAGAAGGTCATGGCTTGCTCAAACTGGGTGGCCCAGTATAGATAGGCGGCAGACAAGATCATGGATGTAACAACCATGGCGAGCAGGATTTGCAGTGGCAGCGCGAGCAGAAACACCTGAACCTGAGGCATTAGGCGGGAGAGAACGCCCATTCCGGTATAAATCAAAATGGCCATGACCAAAAACGGGGCTGCTATTTTGATGCCTATGGTGAAGGCTGAGTTCACAGCGCGGGCGATGAGTTCTGCCATGGAGCCGAATTCTGGGATGGCGCCGATTGGAAAGAAACCATAGCTTTCGACGATGCCCATGAATAAGAGGTGGTGCAGGTTGAGCGCAAAGAGGATGACCACGCCCGTGACCGATAAGAAAGCGCCCATGAGGGAGCCTTGTGTCGCCAAGGTCGGGTTAAAAAGCTGCGCGTTTGAAAGACCTGAGGATATCGAGATCGCCATACCGGCGGTATCCAGCGCCATCATAAATATGCGGGCGATTGAACCGAAAAATATCCCGATGATAAATTCCATGAGGATGAGGGCGAAAAGCCCCAGCGTGTCGGGCAACGGGTCGGGGACATAGGGCGCGATGAGCGGGAACATCACAAAGCTGAGTGCTATGGCAAAATGCAGGCGGATGCGCGGGCTTACGAATGAATCCCCCACGCCGGGCATAATCATTATGGCCGTGCCCATGCGCACGAACGCGAGAGCAAAGGCGAAGACCTGGACACTCAGAAATTGTTCGATCAGGCTTTGCATGCCCTACCCCAGTCCAATCATCCGGTCGGCAAGGCTTTCCATGAAAACGGTCAGTGTTTTCATCATGAAGGGCAAGAAAATAAACATCGCCAGAAAAATTGCGAGGATTTTAGGAACGAAGACGAGGGTGATCTCCTGAACCTGCGTTAAGGCCTGCACTAAGGCGATACTCACCCCAACGACAAGCCCTACCAGCAAGATCGGCGCACCGATTTGGATGGTGATGAGAATGGCTTCGCGGGCCGTTTCGATGACTTCGGTTTCGTTCATTCGTTATCTCGATTTATTCGTAATCTCGTATTCTCGTTTCTTTACAAGGTACACGATTCTTTTAGCACGAGAAAACGAGTTATCGAGAAATACGAGATTGTACGTTTATTAAATCGGCATGCGCATAATTTCCTGATATGCGGAAATCATACGGTCGCGCACGGATACGACAGTTTGCAGGGTTAATTCTGCGGCGCCGACGGCTTGCACGACATCTGTTAAATCTGCCTCGCCCGTTACGGCTTTGGCGGACATCGATTCGCTTTCGCGCAAGGTGTCGACCGACTCGCGGGCTTTTTGTTTGAGGAAGTCGGAGAATGTTACGCCGCCAGATTCGCCTGTATCGCCTGAACCTGTGCTTTCGTCGCTTGAGTTCGTGCGCGCGGTATTTGCGAGGTTTTGGTATGCCTGCGCGGCGAATGTTGGATCAATTCTGTCGACCATAGTGTTTACTCCTTACCCTTTATTATACCTTATCTTATGCGCCGCGTAAAAGATCGATTGTGCGCAGGGCCATGGTTCTGGCCTGTTCGATCATTCCGAGGTTTGCTTCGTATGAACGCTGTGCTTCGCGCACGTCCATCATTTCGATCAATGAGTTCACATTAGGAAGCTTCACGTAACCGTTTTCGTCCGCTGCCGGATGATCAGGAATATATTTCAGGCGGAACGGCGCTTCGAGGTCAACTCCGATTTTATCAACCTCAACCAGCTTTGCACCAATCTTGCGATCCAGTTCGTTTTTAAATGTGATATTTTGGCGACGATACGGATCCGCGCCTGGTGTATCGCCGGTTGTATCAGCATTGGCGATGTTTTCGGAGATCACGCGGATACGGGCGCCTTGTGCGCGCATACCCATTGCGGAGATTTTCATGGCGTTTAAAATTTCAGATCCCATTGTTTAAATCCTTCCTTATCCGTTTCGTCCGAGGGCTGTGCGAATCATGCCCATGTTCTTTTGGTACAGATTGGTCATGAGGTTATAATCCATGACCGTCTGTCCGGCTTTGATGAGTTGTTCTTCCATGATGACCGCGTTTCCTGCGGGAGCGACTTCGTATGTTTCTTTTTGCTTTTTGGTTTTGGGGTTTTCGACGCTGCCGGCGGTAATGTGTTTGCCGTTTGTGGCTTCTACAGAGAGCGGTGTGACGCCTTTTTCATTTGTAATTTTTTTCAAAACCTTACCGAAATCGGCGTCGACGACGTCTTGGGGCTTGTAACCCGGCGTGTCGGAGTTTGATACGTTTTGAGATATCACACGCTGGCGCTGGTTCAAAAAGTCCATTTTTGCGCCGATGGCCTTGAAAAGTGATAAGTTTTCTGTCGTCATTGTTTTTACCTTAATTTCCCGTTTTTGCGCTATTTTGCGCATTTTCACAGGAAGAAATTGCACAAGGCATGCCAAATGGTTGATGAATACGATGATGGGCGGAAAAATACGCGGGATAACGCGC
>CAYGNI010000096.1:0-6926 GCA_964351195.1 uncultured Micavibrio sp. | reverse complement strand
TCAAGCATTGTTGGCCAGGCTTTTGAGGCTCAAGGGCTTCCCGCTGCGCTGGGCGTTGTGCGCGTGTCCGACCGCCCCGATTTATGCCAGTTTCAGTGCAATGGAGCCATGGCCGCGGCGAAACAAGCCAAGAAAAACCCGCGTGAAGTCGCGCAAGGCATCGTTGATACGCTTGGTACGGACGCAACATTCACCACAATCGAAATCGCCGGACCGGGCTTTATCAACCTCAATGTCACGGACGCGGTGCTGACGGAGCACCTCAAAGACATCGCAAACACGGAAACCCTCGGTGTACAAACTGTCCCCGCCGGGCAAAATGTCGTGCTCGATTACGGCGGTCCGAACATCGCAAAACCCATGCATGTCGGGCATTTACGCAGCTCCATCATCGGCGACACACTGCGCCGTATTTTGGGGTTTGCGGGCTATAACACCATTGGCGATGTGCATATGGGTGATTGGGGCACACCGATGGGCATGATCCTTTCAGAGCTGGAAATCACAGGCCATCAAGGCCCCGTCACCATGGAGCAGCTCTCCGAGATTTACCCCAAAGCCGCCGCAGATTGTAAGGCCGATGAGGCCCGCATGGAGGCCGCGCGCGCCGCGACCAAAAAGCTGCAGGACGGCGACGAGGCCTATACCAAAACCTGGCGGCAATTCATCGATATTTCCATCGAAGGCATGAAAAACAATTTCGATGCGCTGGGCGTTCACTTTGACGAATGGAAAGGCGAAGCCGACGCGCATCCCTATATCGCGCCGATGGTTGAGGATTTCAAAGCCAAAGGCATCGCCGTGGAAGACGACGGCGCGCTGGTCATCACCGTTGCGCGTGAGGACGATAACAAGGAAATCCCGCCTCTGATCTTGCTCAAATCCGATGGCGCAGTGATGTATTCCACGACCGATCTCGGCACGATTGTCGACCGCATGAAAACGCATGATCCCGCGAAAATCATCTACGTCGTCGACCAGCGTCAGTCTTTGCATTTCGAACAAGTCTTCCGCGCCGCGCGTAAGGGCGATTTGGTATCCGCAGATCATCCAGAGCTCATTTTCGCGGGCTTCGGCACGATGAATGGCACGGACGGCAAGCCGTTTAAAACGCGTGCTGGCGGCGTGATGAAGCTTGAAGACCTGATCGCCATGGCCATTGAAAAGGCGGGGGCACGTCTGGATGAAGCCAATCTTGCCGATGACATCGACGCGGACGAACGCGCAGATATAGCCCAAAAAGTTGCGCTGGCTGCGATCAAATTCGCCGATCTTCAAAACCAGCGCCAATCCGATTACGTCTTCGATCTCGACCGTATGACGAGCTTTGAGGGGAAAACCGGCCCGTATCTGCTCTATCAGGCCGTACGAATTCAATCCCTGCTGCGCAAAGCGCAAGACCAAGGCATGAGCATTGACGAGAATGCGGATATCGTTATCGAAGATGCGAGCCGCACGCTGGCTTTGCTTTTGACCGAATTCCCCGACCACTTCGAAACGGCGCTGAAGAATTATACGCCCCATGTCCTGTGTGATTACGCCTATAGATTGGCGCAGGAATTCAGCTCGTTTTACGCGGCATGCCATATCCTCTCCGAAGAGGACGATGCCTTGCGCGCCAGCCGCTTGTCCCTGTGTACCCAAACGCATAGACAGATTGTCTGCATCTTAAGCCTTCTTGGCATCGAAGTTCCGGCAAGAATGTAAACCCTTGATTCTCGGCTATAATCGGCTATCATACGACGATGCTTGGAATAAACGCCATCACCATTACGCCCGAAATTCTCAGCCGCGTCAGCGATGTTGACGAGTTCAAGGGGCTTTGGAAAGGGCTGGAGCGTCACACAGCAGCGCTCAACCTGCTGGGTGACGTGGCGGATTACGGCACGCAATTCGGCCGCGTTTTAGACCCGCTGCGCCAGCATGATATAACACCCGATCTGATCAAGGCGGTTCACACAGGCGATAAAACTTTCAAGACCCAGCCCAATACGCTTGCCATTGAAAGTAGCGATGCCACGATCGGCACACTGGAAACCGCGGCCCCCGAAGACGTCTTGCCGCTGCTGACAAAGCTATGCGATTGGGTCAATGAATCCCTGACAGCAAAGACGCTGCACCCTCTGATTGTCGTCGCCGTGTTCACATCAGTTTTCCTGCAGCTAGCGCCCTTTGAAAGCGGCAATATAAAGACGGCCAGATTTCTGATTGTGCTGATCATGCTCAAGGCCGGATACACTTACGCGCCTTACGTGTCTCTGACACCGATGATGGAGCAGGGCGCGCAGAGTTTTTACGATGCGCTCGCCCATAATCAGAAAAGTCTGGAATCGGGCAGGGCGGATTGGGGCCTCTGGCTATCGTTTTTCCTGGGCGTCCTTGCCGCACAAAAATCTATTTTGCAATCGCGCCTGGAAGCAAAGAAAACCGATGTGCAAACCCTTCCCGCGCTGTCGATCAAAATCATGAACCTCTTTAAAACCCATGAACGCTTGCAAATGAACCAGATCATCAAGCTGACCAAGGGCAGGCGTGCAACGATTAAACTACGTCTGCTCGAACTGGTGGAGGGCGGTTACCTGCGCCGCCACGGTCAGGGGCGCGGTACTTGGTATGCGTTGATCTAAAGGATTAGCGCACCAGCAGCACACTGTAGAAATAATTATTCCCGCCGCGTGAAAAACACGCTTCGTTATACGGCCCGCCCGCCAGAATTATTTCCGTTCCGTCTGCAAAGCTGCCCGTGAATTTGGTACTCGACGCGCCCCCGCCCGTATCCGCAGGAATGGAGGAGATGCTAAGGCGGTCATTAATTTCCGTGCACAAATCATCAATCACGTTTGGCAAAACCGCGATCAGCTCTTCGTTAGAATCCGTATCGCTGTCACAACCTGTAGCGCCCGTGCCCATGTCACCAATGCATGTTGCGCCTGTAAAGACCCAGCTGCTACCGTCATTGGCACCAGCCTGGGGAGATTTCCACGTCACCCCTGCGCCCGAAGGGTTAAAGACTTTGTTACTGTCGGGTTGGGGTGAACTGTGCGTATAGCCGCTCACATCGGATTGATCGAAACTGATATCGTTTTCTGAAACACCCTTACGGCGAAGGCGATCTACGCCGCGACTAACTTGCTGCGCGTAAGTAATAATATCAGTTGCCGCGAGCGCAATTTCCCGGTCGCTCATGGTCGTTGTAGTGGAGCTGCGAAAGCCCCGCGAAATTGTGAAGGCCAAGGCTGCGAACAGCACCACCGCTACGAGGATGATCAAAAAGACGTTACCGCTTTCAGCAATGCTTGTTTTATTCCGCGGCATCCATTCCATCATCTTCATCCTTAAACAACGCTTGCTTTGTTGCCTTAGCGGCTTGTTCGATAATATCTTCAATCTCTTTCGGTAGCGTCTTCTTAGGCGCACTCTCAGGCGTCGCTTTTGCTACCGGTTGTTCTGTTGGTGTAGCAGATGGGGTTGACGTTTCAGTATCTGGAGACGCTGCAGGGGGAGGAGGCTTCGCAGCATCCGATGACTCTCCGCTTGAGAAGAATCCCATCGGACTGCCCCCGGTATCTTTCGGGGCGTCCGCCGCGGGCGTTGCAGGGGGCGGAGGCGCTGCAGGCTCAGAGCTGACAGGTGGGTCTGCTTTAGGCGCAGTAGGTGTTGCAGCAGCAGGGGCGCCCGCATCCTCTTCAATCGGCGCATCCTCGATCTTATTATTGATCGCATGGACTTCAACGATTGAGGCAATTCCCGCTTCGATCGGATCAATAGCCTCTTTATCAAATTTGCGGAAACCTTTGGCCATGGCATCAATTTCCGCAGGTGTTTCAATCGCAACTTCCGCACGCTCCGCCGTCCATGATTTATCAACCAACAGATCACGCAGCTTCGTAATCGCATTTGCATGTTTGAGCAAGGCTTCGTCGGTCGGTGGAAGCGCCATAAACCGCGTCACCCGCATGGCCTTGGCAAAACCAGGGTTAGAATAAAAAACCGCGCAATCGACAACAGTTTCACCAAATGTGATAACTGCTTGTCCTTCCTTAAACGCGCGAAGATCTTCGTATTGCGCGCGTGGTCGAAGCTGCACCCCGGCTTGCTGCGTATCAAAATACGACCCAAGCTCTGACCCGCCCGTCATCTGGAAGCCTGAGACTTCCGTCACCATCGCAGAGCCAACGGTCTTTTCAAAGAACTCTTTAGTTTCCGTTGGGTCTTCCAACTTTCCAAAAATTTTGATGTTACAGTTCGCAAGAATAGAGTTTGCTTCTTCGCGCACGCGCTTCTTCATCGCCGGAATATCCTGTCCCGAGAACACAAGACAGAATCCCAGCGAACGCGCCTGCGCGGCCATCACCGCCATACCTTGTGCGGTATAGTAACCAACCTCGTCAAACACAGTCATAAACGGCGTCGCAGAATGCGTTGGCTTGTTTTCAATGACGGTCTCGGAGGTTCCTTCAACCTTGGAGCCAAGCGCAGAGCCCATCATCCCTTTCATCGTTGCGGCAACGATTTTACCAAGGTTCGCAATCTCGTCGCCCGATTTTTCAAGCGCGGGGATCAGCACCACAAGAATACGCCGGTTCAAAACTACATCCACCATGTCTACATCCGCGGCCTGCGTATCAAAAATATAGCCGTAATCATCACCCAGCGACTGCAACGCGCGGGTGAACTGCATCGCCAGATAACCGTGCTGCTGGTTGGCTGTGGTTGTGTCATATTGCGGCGTGTCAGGGCCGGGCGGCTTCACCTTCCCTTCATCATCATACGCATCGCCGGTAAAACCGGGGAGGGTATCAAGATAACCGTGAAGACCTGAGCGCAATTCTTCGGGCACAGCCTGATCACGAGAGAGTTTAATAACATTCCCAAGCGCGAGATAATCCCGGATGGTTCGCACCGACATTGCCATATCCTGATGATCACGCTTCCATGTCAGCACGGGCAGCATCGCAGAGGCCAAAGACACCGCACGTTCTTTCCACATCGCGTTATCGCCTTCTGCCTCGGGCATAAGCTGCACCAGCATGTTGGTGAGATAAGACGCAGAACCCGAAGAGAACGGGTTCATGGTGTTGGAGGGCGCCTGCGCATCAGAGTTCCCGGTCATATAGTTCAAAACAAGCAAATCATCATCGCGCCCAAAGCGCCGCACAAGCGAAGACAGCGATGACCACAAATCAGTATCGGCTTTACCGTCGACATACACAAAGCCCGACCCCCACGCCATGGCGTTCGACACCATGGATTTCAGCCCTTCTGTTTTACCCGCGCCCGTTGTTCCAAGATACAGCACATGTGTGCGCGCATCCGAATTCGTGAACCACACTTCCTCACTGGTCTTCTCAACATTCCCAAGATACAAAATACCTTCGGCTCTACCGGCTTTTCCGCCGCGGCCGTTATTCATGTCTTTGAATTTTGCACCTTTGGGCAGCTTAAAGGCCAAAGAGCGATCCCGCGTATTCAGCCACCAAAAGAACAAACCCAAAAGAATGATAATGATATCGCCCAACGCCACCGGCCATCCGCCGAAATATTGATCGCTACCCCAAAACAAAAAACCAAAAATAATAAACACACCGGTTGAATAGCTTGTTTTTTGCAAAGCATCGCCAAGACGCACCAAAATCGGACGCACATCCCGCAGGATAGCTTCATGCTTGTGTTCGTATTTTTTCTGGTCTAATGCCATTCTTTTCTTCACTGCTATCCCTGCGAAGCCAGGGATCTTCTTATTTTGTCTTTTAAGATTCCCGTTTGCGTGGGAAACACATAGTATTCAATTACTGGTTACTCAAAAAATCATCCGCAGACATCGGAACGCCCGCTGTATCCGCTGGCGTTTGTGCCTGAGGCGCCACAGCACTTTGCTGAAAACTACCCGGTTCGCGCGGAATCATCGCGACCCACAAATTAAATAAAATAAACACTACAAAAAGGCCCACAACAACCATCACCCAGCGTCTTTTGCGCTGTGGTTTTGCGATATGAACCATACTGCCTGTGCCTATACTTTGTCCCTCGGCGTGTTGATGAATACGTCCATGCGCGTTTTCTAGCGCTTTAGAGGCCGCCATCAATCCACCCACGGCGTCACTGCGTACAGAAAACTGCGCGGCATCAATCTTCTCACCTTTGGGCGTCTTCATGGTTAATGTATAAAGCCCTGCATCTTCGTTGTGCAGAACTTCGAGAGACGAGGCCTTCACCTGCGCCAAATCCATCTGCCACACCACAGGCGTATGGGCGTACGGAAAAGATAATATAAGCTTCCCGTCTACTACGCTGGCGCTTGCATCTTTCTTCCCATTTATGGTCTTCAACATTGTCATTCTTTCCTTATACGTTCTACGTTGCTTTCTTGATGCCTCGTTTCGAGGATTTCGAGTAATCCATTGGCGGTATCGGACGCGCTTTTTTCGATCGCATATATTCGAAAATCATCTGCACCGCGCCTTCCATTTTTGGCACCGGAATAGGGCGCTGGGTTAGGCGCTCTGCTTTAAAATGCGACATCGCACCCAGAGCCTCCATGTGATAGCTATGCCGCCCCAGATTGTTAAGTGGATACCAAAGCGAGCGGTCATGAGCGCGCAGCCAGACGAACTGTGCGGGCGCCAAAACTCCGCCTTCATTGCGGGCATAAGTCAGCGCCCCGGCCATCGCCGTGGTCACAAAAGCATGCTTATTACAAGCTCCAAGCGTTCCGGCAGCTAAACCCTTGGTCTTCAAAATCTTTCGCGCTTCGTTCAAAAGTTTTCGATCGCGATTAATCTGGAGACCTTTCTTAGCGCTCCAGCATTCCGCCAGCCGCCCCAACATCTGGTCGGCCGCATCGCGCTTGCGTGAAGCCTTAAGACAAAATGAAGCCAAAAGGATCTGTTGATAGGGCCTAAGCGCTTTCCACCCTTTCCAACGGC
>CAYGNI010000095.1:0-7003 GCA_964351195.1 uncultured Micavibrio sp. | reverse complement strand
GTCATGGGATGCCGCCGTCGGCTGCAACCGGTCCAACGCCTCTGTTGCGATACTGACCGCCGTATCAAATCCAACCGATACATCCGTAAGATCCAGATCATTATCAATAGTTTTGGGGATTCCAATAAAATTCAAACCGCCCTGCTCCGCTATACGGCTATGAATATCAAAGCTTCCATCCCCGCCAATACCGATCAACGCATCAACCTTGAGATCTTTAAGCGCATCAATAATCTCGCCTGAACGGTCTTTCTCAGAGCCATCGGGCATAGGATAACGAAACGGATTTTTTGAATTCGTTGTCCCCAAAATCGTACCGCCGCGGCGCATGATAAACCCGTCAAAGTCCTGCGGCTTCAGCTCACGAATCCGATACGGCTTCTCAAGCAGCCCGGCTGTCCCGTTTTCAATTCCCGTCACCCGCCAACCAAGCCCTGAGGCGCGCTGAACAACCGCGCGCATAACCGCGTTCAACCCTGCACAATCTCCCCCACTGGTGAATATCGCTATATGTTTTGACATGAAGAACCCTTCTTAAAGTAAAATCGCCTTTTAAATTATCATCTTAAGTTATTGAAGAAAATGAAAAATCATGGTACCATTTTTCTATTACCTTACAACAAATTATATGCTAGCATTAACACTTCGGAATAGTTGAGAATTGTACGATTTTCCTAATATGGTTGACCAAGAAGAATTACAGCAAAAGCTTACTGAATATAAGCTAGAGCATAAAGCTCTTGACGATTTGCTTGAGCGTTCCCTCAGCAGTGACCAGCCCATTAACCTCTTGCATATGCAACAACTCAAAAAGAAGAAACTCTGGCTCAAAGACATGATCCAAAAGATCGAAAGCGATCTGATTGACGATATTATTGCTTAGGAGCTCCAAGATTTGAGTTACAAGTTACAAGAAAACGCAGAAAAACACTTGTAACTTGTAACTTTGAACTTGTAACTTATCTCCATGACACACAGTGATAAAAACCCCCTCGTAGGCATTATTATGGGCTCCCAGAGCGATTGGGAGACAATGAGCGAGGCGCACGACATCCTGCACGGCCTTAAAATCCCGCATGAATGCAAAATCGTCTCCGCCCATAGAACGCCGGATAGATTGGTTGATTACGCGAAAACCGCTAAAGAGCGCGGGCTTAAGGTCATTATCGCCGGCGCAGGCGGCGCGGCGCATTTACCCGGCATGGCCGCTGCCATGACGCCTCTCCCCGTTTTGGGCGTGCCCGTCGAAAGCAAAGCTCTCAGCGGCATGGACAGTCTTCTGTCCATCGCGCAAATGCCCGGCGGCATTCCCGTCGGCACACTGGCCATCGGCAAAGCCGGCGCAAAGAACGCCGGCCTCTTGGCCGCAGCCATCCTCGCCACCGCTGACGAAGATATTGCAAAAGCCCTTGATAAATATAGAGAAAATCAAACACAAAGCGTCGCCGACACCCCAAAATAATCAAACGCAAAGCAAAACAAAGCCAGACAAAGTATTTTTTAAACTTTGTTTTACTTCGTCTAACTTTGCGTTTAAAAAAACAAAATGAATAAAACCCTTGGAATATTAGGCGGAGGACAATTAGGGCGCATGAGCGCGCTCGCCGCCGCGCGCCTTGGAATCGGATGCGTCATCTTCGCCCCCGAAGAGAACAGCCCCACCTCTCAGGTTGCCAGAGAAACAATTGTCGCTGACTATGAAGACGAACAAGCCCTCACTGAATTTTCCAAAAAAGTTGATGTAATCTCTTATGAGTTTGAAAATATTCCGGTTAAAACAGTGCGCTACCTCCAAAACCTTAAACCTGTTTATCCGGATGAAAGACTCCTCGAAGTTGCTCAGGACCGTTTAACCGAAAAAAACCACCTCAACGCGATCAAAATCCCAACCGGACGCTACGCACCCATCGACACGCCCCGGGATATCGAAAAAATAGTGTCCGATTGGAGCGCAAAAGAAGTCATAATAAAAACGCGACGTTTCGGATATGACGGAAAGGGTCAAGAGCGCATATCGATGGATTCCAATTTCGAAACGGCTCTATCAGAATTAAATAACGCCCCATGTATCATGGAAGAGATCATCGATTTCGACTGCGAAATCTCTGTCATCATTGCCCGCGACATCCACGGCAAGTCCGAAATCTACGGCCCGATGATCAATGAGCACGAAAACCACATCCTGCACAAAACAACCATGCCCTGCCCGCTGGATGAAACCATCCAAACCGCCGCCAAGGACGCCGTAAAACGCCTGGCCGATGACCTCAACCTCATCGGCGTTCTCACATTGGAACTCTTCGTAACAAAGGACGGCCAAATTTTGGCCAATGAAATCGCACCCCGCACCCATAATTCCGGCCATTGGACCATCGATGCCTGCGCCGTCTCCCAATTCGAAAACCATGTCCGCACCGTCTGCGGCCTGCCCGTCGGCGCCCCCGGCCGCCATTCCGATTGCGAAATGCTCAATATTATCGGCGATGACGCCAAAACAGCCGAGAAATACCTAAACCAGAAAAACGCCTGCCTTCACCTCTACGGCAAACATGACATCCGCCCCGGCCGCAAAATGGGCCATGTAACTGTTCTAAAATAGTTTTTAACACGAAGATCACGAAGTTAAAGAAGTTAAAAAGAAGAAAAATGAGAATTACAAATTCAAAAAACTTCGTGCACTTCCCTTAAACTTCTTCTAACTTCGTGTTAGATAATTTCACGGAGATCAACCATGAGCGCAGAGAAGAGAATGACAAACGAAACACGCATAGAAACAGATTCCATCGGCGAAGTCGAAGTCCCCGCAACCGCCTATTATGGCGCGCAAACGCAACGTTCCTTGCAAAACTTTGATATCGGCACCGAAAAAATGCCCGCCCCGCTAATCCGCGCTCTGGGCATCCAGAAGAAAGCCGCAGCCCTGACCAATATGGATCTGGACGTTATGGACGATAAAATCGGCAACGCCATTGTCAAAGCGGCTGATGAGGTCATTAACGGCGATCTGGCCGCCGAATTTCCCCTCGCCGTCTGGCAAACCGGCTCTGGCACGCAAAGCAACATGAACGCCAACGAAGTCATCGCCGGGCGCGCCAATGAAAGCCTAAGCGGGACGCGCGGCGGCAAAGACCCCGTCCACCCGAACGATCACTGCAATATGGGGCAAAGCTCAAATGACACATTCCCCACCGTCATGCATATCGCAGCATGCGAAGAGATTAACAACCGCCTCTTGCCCAATCTTGAAAAGCTGCATCAAGCGCTCGATGCCAAAGCCAAAAAATTCGACAAGATCGTTAAAAACGGCCGCACACACCTTCAGGACGCAACGCCGCTGACATTGGGCCAGGAATTCTCCGGCTACGCCAAACAGGTCGAATACGGCATAGCCCGTATCAAAGACACGCTTCCAAGGCTCTACCAGCTCGCCCAAGGCGGAACAGCCGTCGGAACAGGTATCAACTCCAAAGCTGGTTTTGATACAGCTTTTGCCGCCCAAGTCGCTAAAATCACAGGCCTGCCCTTCGTCACCGCCGAAAACAAATTCGAAGCCCTGGCCGCCCATGACGCGCTGGTCGAAAGCTCCGGTGCATTAAACACAATCGCCGTAAGCCTGATGAAAATCGCCAACGATATCCGCCTGCTCGGCTCCGGCCCGCGTTCGGGCATCGGTGAAATCATCTTGCCCGCAAACGAACCCGGCTCCTCCATCATGCCCGGCAAGGTCAACCCGACACAATGCGAAGCCCTGACTATGGTCTGCGCACAAATCATGGGCAATCACACAACCGTATCTATCGCCGGATCAAACGGCCATTTCGAGCTCAACGTGTTCAAACCCGTCATGATCTATAACGTGCTGCAATCCATCCGCCTTTTGGCCGATAGCGCACGCAGCTTTACCGACAATTGCGTCAGCGGCATCGAGGCCGATGAAAAGCGTATCAAGACCATGATGGAAAATTCCCTCATGCTGGTCACCGCGCTCAACCCGCATATCGGCTATGACAACGCGGCGAAAATCGCCAAAAAGGCGTATAATGACGGCACGACACTGAAAGAAGCCGCCATTGCGCTCGATCTCCTCACCGCCGAGCAATTCGACGAATGGGTAGACCCGCTAACCATGATCAAACCGCGGGATTAAAAGACTTTAAGGCGGAGTTCACGGAACACACGGAGACTGTTATTCTCCCCGCGCCGAAGGCGCAATAACTATGAAGTTTTCAAAAAGACGAAATCTTTCAAATTGCCTGCGGCGCAAAGACTTTTTTGAGATATCTCCGTGCTCCCCGTGAGCTCCGTGTTTAAATAATTATGAAGAAAAGATCAGTCAACATCCACGGCCATCAAACCAGCATCTCTCTGGAAGAGGAGTTCTGGGATGCCCTAAAGACCGAAGCAGACAAGCAAAACCTGTCCCTTAACAAGCTGATCGCGAAAATCGACGACGCCCGTACGCCGGATTATAACCTCTCCAGCGCCATTCGGGTGTATATCCTTAAATCCCTTACCGCAAAAGCCCCTTAAGCACGCCTTCAATCGCCTGCTGCGCGGGGTCGACTTGCTGCTGATGTTGCGGCTGCGTTTCAACGCCCGCCGCAGGCTCAGTTGTATCATTCGCCGCAGGAGCCTGCTGGCGCTGCGTCCCTGTAGCGGCATCGGGCAAAACACCAAATTGCTGTAGCTTCTGACCGATATCGGTATCGCCCAACCGGTCCTGAATCTGCTTTTGAATAAATTTACCGGCCTGCGCCTGCAAAATATCCTTTCCGATATTGCCAAAAGTGTTCAATGGCTTATCAATCGGTCCGCGAATAGCAAACGTAAACGGATCAAGCTTATCGGTCTGGTTAAAGCTCACCGTATGCGTCGTATCCATCGTCCATGCCGGTAAAGACGCGCTTCCGGTTGAAACAATCGACGCACTCGGCCCGTTCATCGCCATGGACTGAATATTCACAATCCCGTTATTAACCACATAAGTCCCGCTTACCGTATCAAACGCCGTGCTTCCGCTCCCCAAAGACTGCACCGCCGCTAGTATATTCTCGCGGTTATCACGTTCGACAGCGTTGGTGATAGCCGTAAGATTAAATCCTTTCATCACAACATCCGTCCCGCTCAATGCCGCATCCCCGGCTAAAAAACTCACAATCGCCTTCTGGCTGGCGCCGCTCCCACTCACATTCGCGTTAAATGAAACCGTGCCATCGGCCTGAATTTGCCGTGTCCCGGACAAGGCATAGGCCAGAGACGCTAGATTAATATTCTGGATATCTGCCTGCGTCGAGAGCGAAAGCGGAGCATTCGCCGCGCTAGAAGCCAACTGCGCTTTCAACCCTATCTGCCCGTCAAACATCCCCGCCTGAAGGTCCTGAACATTCAATGTCCCGTCTTTCAACGAAAGCTTAATCGACGGCGAATTCATCTCCCAAGTCTCATACTGCAAAGATTGCGCAGAAATATTAAAATCCGCATTCACCGCATGTAAAAATGCCGTATCGATAACATCAGAAGACCACTTCCCTGCGCCGGAAGAGGACGAACCAGATGCTGGACCACCTGACCCTTTATTGCTCTTAAGGGTCAGTGACCCAAGCTTCAAATCACCTGAAATATAAGGCTTTGCGCCTGAACCATCATACCCAAGAGCCCCTGCAACATCTGACCCGGCAATGCGCCCCTTGATATTTTGCAAATCAATAGAACCACCCTCGCCCATCCTCAAACCAAAGCTTAAATCTACGGGATTGGAAAAAGATTGATACGCCGGCAAGGCAACGCCGAAAGTCCGGGACGCCTGCAATAAATTCGGATGTTTCACACCGATCAATAAATTATCCAAAGATTGCCCCGAAACTGAAATATCCGCGCCAAAAGTCTGAATTTTAATATTTTTCTGCGTATCCGTAATGGCCGCTGAAGCCTTAACATTTTCGAAACGCTGCGAATTATAAACAAGCGTGTTCGCCGCAACGCTGGCATCGAGGTCAAACGGCAGACTCAAAGCCTGTAACGGATCTTGCTGCGCTCCGCCTGCGCTACCAGATTTAGCAGCCCCACCCGCTTGCGCCTTCATCAAGGCATCAAGATCAAGCGTATTCGCCTGCACATCCGCGCTCAATTGCGCGCGCGAGCCGCTGCCGCGCTTCAAAGCCCCGGAAAGCTGTAATTTCAAATCATCCAGATTGACCACACTGTCTTTCACAGCAATCCGCCCTGGAGCCGCTTCGGCCTGAATATAAAACTTCCCGATTTTCGCGTTGCTCAGCACGGGAATATCGCTCTTACCGCTTAACGCCTGTACCAAATAGCCCGTATTTTGGGTATTCGCCTGAATACTGATATTCAAAACCGGATCAGAAAAAACCTGCGCACCGCTTGATGAGGTCGAAACATCTGCAAATTTCAGATCCCCTTTAATAACGGCCGGCCCTTTACCGGGAATATCGGAAACCTGCACTTCACCAGAAAATTCACGGCCCTGCTTGCGCGCCTTTAAAGAAACCCCCTTGATCAGCTCTTTATTATAGACTAAGCCTGCCCCGCTCACGGTAATATCAACATCCAAAGCCTGCGGCAGCGTAATCGTTTTCGGCAAAATGTCGAGCACACCAGCAACCCCAGCATCTTGCGAAGCCCCGCCAGAAGCCGTTTTCTTGCCCGTCTTCGCCATCAAAGCATCAAGATCCAAGATCTCATTACTCTTAAACGCCGCCTGCACCTTCAACGGTTTCAATGAAATCTGCGTCTCCCCGGTAAAGGCCTTATCGCCCACCTGCAACGCCGTATTCTTCAACGAAACCGCGCTCTCCGACGCATTCACAAAGCCTTTCAGCGCAATTGACCCGTCAACACCCGGCACAGACGAAGCCGCCAAAGCCACCTCACCTTGCGCCTCGTAAGGCTGCGCAAAGGCAACCACGCCTTTATAATCGGCTTTATAAGGTCCTTGCTTGGCAAGGACCTTATATAGGGGAGTATAAAGGCGGGGTTGCGT
>CAYGNI010000094.1:0-7094 GCA_964351195.1 uncultured Micavibrio sp. | reverse complement strand
TAACCACTTCGGCATAAGTGCTGTATAATCCTGATCCAATTAAACCTTTGACGTAAGATTCATACGGATCACCTAAATCAATATTGGGCATTTTTACCTCCATAAAACAGTTTTAAAGCATAAATAATACAATAATTGTATCATATATGCATAATTTTTCCAGTTTTTTCGAGTGTGTCCTTATAAACATCGTTCCAGTCCTGCCCTTCTAGGCATGGCCTGTGCGTTTCACACAATCCGTTAAAGCTCGATAACTCGATGGCTTCACGGATGCGCTTTTCAAACTTTTCGCCGCCTTGGTCATGGTCGGGAATAATGATAATGTGTTCCAGAGCTTCAAAATCGCAGATAAAAGCCGTAATAATTTCCCCCTGCTCTGGCGATAACCCGCCGCCTGTAGCGGCATAGACAGCTTTTTCTCTACGATATAGCGCATGATAACTTAAAGCATCTATGACGGCTTCAGCCAAAATCAGCGTATTGTCATCTTTAAAAACATAAGAGCGCCATAGTGTTTTTTCGCTTCCTCTGACAAAAAGGGCTTTATCATGGTTTTTCAATTCAAGCCCGCAAACCTGCCCGCCCTTAAAATGCGGAAATGCAGCGTTCTGATAGCGGTCTGTAAAAACGCGCCCTACAAACCGTTTATCTGTCAAAAGGGCATCTGCAAGCCCCCTGCTGGCCAAATAACGGTGTTTATAGACGGGTTTTAAGGCTTTAAAAATTCCAGCAATACGTGCGGGGTCATATTCTTGAGGGGCAACCTCTCGCACATAGCTTATTGCATCGGGGAGCGAAACACCACCCCCTATCCAGTTTTGCAGTTCACGCCCAATCTCACCAATGCTTTTATGAGTGCGCTTCTCGGCAAAGTCGATAATAGTGCCGTTGTCGCTATCGTCTGTGACCGAAAAATAAACCCAAAGATTGCCGCGCCTTGAAATAATTACTTTATCGCTGTCTTTTCGCATAGCAATGGATGAACGTGTGCTTTTTTTACGGTCAATCTCATAACCAAGATGCGCGGCATACTGGGTCAGGTTTATATCGGTTTTGAATTTGGAATAATCAAACTGTGTCATGCCCTGCCCTCCCCTTAATATTCACTGGGGAGCAACAGGACATCGTTCACACAATAGAATTTGATGCTCTGTAATGGAAAATCAGTGTACAGAATATTTTCAGCATAAAGCTCGTTATAATTGCCATCTGTGCAAATAAGCCTGGCGCCATGCCCTTCTGCATTCTTATTCAGCTCCCAACTACAAAAATCCTCACCTGATAATTTTGGGACACTGGCATGACAGGCAAAAATTTTATCCAAAAGCCAATAGGCTTCACCATGTTCTGCAACATATTGCACGCCTTCAGTATAAAGATAGGTTCTAAAAGCGGGGTGTCTGTACCAGACTTCTGTGCCGTAAAAATTGGCTAAATCCTGCTCGCGCAGCGTTTTTCGTTGATTGCCGTTAAGTGATTGCGTTTGTTGGTCTGTCATAGCGAACTCCTTTTCCTTTTAAATTGCGCCTCGAAACATACTTTTTTCGAGGCGACAGGAATCTGTCGCTTGAAGCGGGAGGAGATTGTCATGACCCGGCTTTGCCGGAGGGGGATCACCCGCCTTGCACAAGTCGAAGACGCGGAAAGGTGGGGATACCGGCAAGGCAGCCGAAGGTGAGCGTCAGCGAAGGTCTTGATAATCGGGCCGAAGCGGCCTCTTTAAATACAAATGACCATTCCTATCAGGAATGGCCTTGTCATGATCGCGTTAGGGATCGTTACCCTATGGGCCGAAACTCGGGCAACCGAGGTTCGGTGAACTTAGCAGCCCGAAGTGGCCTCGGCCGCTTGGGGCTGGTTAGTGAATAGAGCCTGACCTTGGGCTTGTCAAAGCACAAGGGAACGCCCTGACCCTAGCGGGTCTTACGGGCATCTACCAGATCGGCTTCGTCAATCTCAAAACCCAAAGCCTTCAAACCGCGCATAACGATGACACCTTGAGGCTCCCTACTCTCTTTTGTTGCATCCCAAAGAAGATCCCAGACATATTCGGGCATGGATAAAGAAGATTTCTTGCGCTTCTTGGTCGCATCCTTCTTTTTTTCCACTTTCAGGCTTGGATAATCCTTTGCCCCCTCAGACAAGCGCTTTTTCAGCTCACCGGTATTACGGTTCTCAGTGCTGACATTCGGAAGATTTTTTAAACTAGGCTTTGCCATGATAATCCCTTTCGTAAATGATTAAATAGAGAAGTACAGAAGTAAAGACTTCTCCCTTTATGCGGCTTGCTGCTGTAGCTTGGCCTGTTCCTTTAAAAGCTTATCAAGCTCTTTCCCTAAATTGGTGAAATCCAGGGCGGCCGCACTTTTCGGATCAGAGCGCATAACGGTCGTGCCATAAAAACGCGCCTGCTTATGGGCTTCGCGTTGCCCGATAGTCGTACGGAATATCTGGATATTGTTAATCTCCTCAAACTGCTTGGCCGCATGTTCCAGAACAATCGTGCCTTTACGGGTTTGTGAGAGCAGAACGCGGTATTTAATATCGCGCTTGGCAAGCTTCCCTGCGCTCTTCACAGCTTCGATAGTATTGATTGCTTCATCAATATCGTCTTCGGAAGGCTGCGCGGGAACAATCACCAGATCGGCAATGCCGGCAGCATATAAAAGCGCCCTACTCCGCACACCGGCTACATCAATCAAAACAATGTCGTGTTCCTGCGCAGCAGCTTCCGCGGCATCAATAATCTGCTCTTCATCATCCAAGGTCTGAAGGCTCACCCCTGCAAACGCATCATCAAGGGCTTTTTTGTTGTACCATTTGGAAAGATTTTTGTTCGGGTCAGAATCGAGCAAGGCGACCTTTTTCCCCTTCAATGCCCAATAATCGGCAAGATTGGCAACCGTGTTGGTTTTGCCAGGGCCGCCTTTTGAGCTGGATATAGCGATAATATATGACATTTTTTAAGCTCCTTGAACAAAGGTGTGAAGTAGTGACTTATTCTTGATGGTAAGTCGGCAGGTGTTCTCGTGAAGAGATAGTGACTTACCATTTAGAGTATATAGTGACTTACCTTCTTCGTAAAGTACCATTCTAGCGATTTAGAGAAGTAAGGTTTTACCGTCTTAGTGAAATACAGATAAGTGTAAGTAGGGTTTTACCGTTGTGTTATTTTCGCTAACTCTTTACTTCCGTACTTACTCTATTATATATGAAGAGGTAAAGAAAACCCTACTTACTCCTTTTCACGCCTTATGCCGAATTTGCAATGACAGTATAAAACTCTCCAGTAGGCGCGTCATGGTGATAAAGCGTATAATCCAAAGACTTTTTGGAAGGGGTGTAAACGCCTCGAAACGTCCATTCCGATGTTTTAGGGAAGGCTTTTTCAATATAGGATTCTGCACTATCTGCTTTTATCTCCGCATGGCCTGATAATCGTCTCCAGCCCATATTCCGGCCTTCTACATAGAAAAAGCCTTCGGGCGAAATATCGTCAAGAATGGTTTTAAGCTGTTCCTTAAAATCTTCGAATTCCCATTCTATGACTTGCGTATCCGATATTGCCATAGAGAAGGCTTCGTCTTCCGTCTCGGCTATCTCGGCGGCTAAAAATTCAGCCGCGTAGGCATTAGCAATCTCAGTTTCATCCCATGTAAGTGTTTGTGCTTGTTGCATAGTGTATTCCTTTTTTTAAAAATTGAGAGTAGGGGGCTTAGACAAGATATTGGCCATTCGGGGCATTCAGCGCGGCGGGTATGAATTCCCACCAAGCAAGATATCTTGCGCCGTTCAACACATCGACTTGGTGTTTACAGTCTTCGCAGTTGTTCCAGATTGAATGTGTTTTTTCGCCTGATTGCGTGTCAATGAATACGAGATAAGTCATAATTTGCTCCTCATTAAAGGGGCAGGGGGCTTTCCCCTGCCTTTTGTCTTGGGTTAATCTTGATTGGTGAAAGAAAAGAGATAATCAGCTGCTTTTTGTGCCTGTGAGCTGGCCGAAAAGATAAACTTCTTGTCGTCCTTCAAGGCTTTCAGCCAGTTTTGTATATAAATGGCATGGTCTTCTCTGGGGCTTGACTCTACGCCTGTAGATGCACAAAGCATGGCGGCGCCAAGTTCTGCGACCAATTCCTCGAAAGCATAGTCTTTTGAAGCAAATTTATGCTTCTGCTCACGGTTCAGGCGTTTCTGCGCTCCTGTCCAATGGACAAGCTCGTGAAATGCCGTGCTGTAGTAATTCTGCGTAGCTGTAGAGCCGCAGGTATGTCTGAAAAATTCAGGGCTTGGTAGATTGATATAATCATCCATGACGCTGTAATATGCGCGGCGCTCATCAAAGCGAATATCTGCGCCTGAAGCGTCAATGAGCTGGTCTGCCGCAGAAATAGCCTGTATATCATTCGGCTCAAAATCATCTTGGGGCAGGGTATATCCATCAACCTGATCGGCATTAAAGACAGTTGAATATTTGGCAAACATAATTTGCTCGCGCTGTTCATTGTCTTCGGTTGGCTCGACTTCTATGGATTTCCAAAAAACAATCTGGCGGCCTTTCTCGCCTTTTTTGACCTGTGCGCCCATATCCTGCCATTGTTTATAAGTTGCCCATGTTCCGCTTGAATAGGCGCTTTTCATCTGGTGCGCCCATAGCAAAGGCACATTGATACCGTGATAATAATTACCTGTGCGGGCGTTCTGGGGAACACCTCCACAACCATGCCAAGGCAATTCAAAGTCACCTGATAAACCTTGCTCCAAGGCTTCAATGATTGTGTCAGTAACGGATTGGTAAATATCGGTGCGTTTCATCTTCTTTTCTCCTTAAAATGTGTGTTGCACTTCTTTCCTAGAAGTGCCGTGAAACGGCTTAAGAAGCGGCTGGAGCAGTCACGACCCACAAAAACGGAGGGGGATCACCCGCCTTGCACAAGTCGAAGACGCGGAAAGGCGGGGATACCGTTTTTGTGCGCTTTAGCGGCCCGAAGGGAGGTCTTGACGGATACAGCCAAGATCAAAAAAGACGGCCATGCTGCCTGTAAAAGGCAAGCGTGGCCGGCGTCCAAGAAGCGTCGAAAGACTCCATAGACAAGCTGTTGCAACGCTCCACATAGGCGGGTATTCCTGCGAATGTCAGTTGCAAAAAGCACATTTGATAAGCAAGCTGGCTAATATCCTGTGCGCTCACGATTAGATGGGAGGAGGGGTCATAGCCCATTTCTTTTATAATGCTCGCGGCAGCTAATATCATCCCGCCTGCGCCCGATGCAGGCTCATTCAGGGTAATAAAGCCTTTTTCCTTGATGGCAGTCTCTGCGCCTTGTAATCCAATCATTGCCATCATTCTCGACACGGGCATTGGTGTAAAAAACTGTCCTGTTTTGGCATCGAGCGCATTTAATTCGGCGGCGGCCTGTCCGAGAAAGTCCTGTCCATCTTGCACACCGCGCCAGACCATAGCCATTAGGCGGGGATATGCCCTAACCGTGTCTTTGTCATGGTATGTTTGAACGATATTCATATAACGCTCTTCCAGTGCTTCCGCGCGGTCGGGTGAAGCCGTCAGCTTTGCATAGGCGCAAAAAGCCAGTGCACAAAAATCCCTGAATTTCTCAGAGACTGATTTGGAACGGTCTAGGTTTGATAATTCTTCGGTAAATTCGTCAATGCTCATGGGGATATCCTTGAAAAAAGAAAGCCGCCCGAATTATCGGGCGGCAAGTTCGGAAAAATTAGGCGGCTTCTTTGAAGTTCTCGGCACTATCTTCTTCGATAGTATCCAGCTCATCCAGTTTGGCATCAGGGTCAATCGCAGGGAAAGCCATAGCTTCGGGAAGCCAGAACGTTGCTTTCGACTCGTCTTCATTCGGGCTTTCAAGAGTAAGAACATGCTGAAAATGCTTGCTCATAGAGGCGACAAGCTCTTTTTTCTTATATCCTGCAACATTGCCGAATTTCTGGAAACATCCCGCATCGGTAACAATCTGCTGTAATTGCACCTTGTTACGGCGTTTCAAAAAGGCTTCATCTGGTCGCCAGTAATTCCGCATATCAAGACGCAAATCCTGGGCAACCTGATTGAAGATACTGCCCTCATAGGTATCAAGCTGATCACAAAATAATTGCCCGAATTCCAAGGCATCCAGTGTCACCAAAAGGCTCTCTAAAACATCATCCGATAAGTTTTTGACAGCTTTATAGGCATCTTCTAGGTCATAGTTGAAAAGATAACCCAAATCGCGCCATGTAGCGTCTTCGGAGTCATGGCCGAAATGCGCCAATAAAGCCTTTGCCTGTTCATTGATAATTGCGAGGGCAGGGGAGGTTGTCTCTTCCTGCTCGAAATAGGACAGACAATCATGGTTTTTGAAGCGATATAGCTTGTTTACGACAGCAAGCTGTTTCGCAACCCTTGGGTTTTCAATCAAAGCCGATTGAACCGCGATACTTTTATGCATGGCCATATAACGGCGTAGCGGAGTAGGGTAGGTGGCTTTAGGCTTCACTTTAAGGCTATTTGCTGTATCTTCATCAGCCTTGGTTTTGATAAGCCCTTCATGAACTTCAACAGCACCGCTTGCCGATAACGAAACAATAACGCCTCCTGTCTCACCTTCTTCGGCGCGGCCATACTGCCAAGCACTGAAATAGCCCTCAACAAATTCCACCCAATCGGCTTTCTCACGATAGGATTCTGCCAGTTCTTCCGCCGCTTGCTTTTGCAATTCAAAGAATTGCTCTGCATCATTGAAATAGGTGTTATCGTCCTCGCCTAAAAGGTCGGTTGTATAGTCACCTGTGTAAAGCTCACGCTCAAAAATAGCCATTGATAGGGTCGGAAGATCACCCAAAATACGGTCTTTTATATCCTCGGCATCCCAATAACCTGATTTTGCCATGTTGAGACAGCGTTCCTGTTCCTCAAAAGTCCCAATACTCAAGGCTTCTGCCTGCGAGAGAGTAATTTCACCTGTCTCAAGACATTCTTTGACGGTCTCACTTAACTGCATGAGAACAAGGCGGCGTCTGACAGTGTGTGCGCTAAGACCAGTTTGCGCGACAATATCATCGAGTTTTTCGCCATCCTGAAC
>CAYGNI010000093.1:0-7224 GCA_964351195.1 uncultured Micavibrio sp. | reverse complement strand
GCCCCTTATCGCGCGAAAGCATCTGCGCATAGGCATCCAGATGCTTGGCCAGCGTGATCGGCTGCGCGGCCTGCAAATGCGTGAAGCCCGGCATAATGGCTTTGTCATGCTTGGAAGATAGTTTCGACAAAGTCGCTTGCAGGGAGTTAATCCGCGCCTCAACCTGACCGCAGGCCTCGCGGACCCACATCCGAAAATCGGTCGCAACCTGGTCATTGCGCGAACGCGCCGTATGAAGCCGCCCCGCCGCATCACCGATAATTTCCCGCAGCCGCGCCTCGATGTTCATATGAATGTCTTCATATTCGGTTTTAAATTCAAACGTGCCGCTTTCAATCTCGCTCGCAACCTGATCCAGCCCAGACAAAATCTTTTGCCCGTCGCCTTTATCGATGATCTTTTGCTTGATCAGCATCTCACAATGTGCCTTTGACCCAGCAATATCCTGCCGCCACATCCGTTGATCGACATCAATGGAGGCGTTGATTTGGGTCATAATGTCGGTGGGTTTGTCTTCAAACCGCCCACCCCAGATTGTGCTTTTCTCTTTGCTCATAGCTTCTATCTAACACAATTCTTTCACATGGCGAAGCCGCAATATTGCGTAATCACAAAGAAGAAGAGTACGAAATGAGCTTTTATCTAAAGAGTATAAAAAACCAAAGAGTTTTTTAGTTAACATAATTTTAAACTTTGCCATTTAGAATCAAATGTAGAGAAAATAATAGAAACTAATGAGGATATGATGGGCGCAGATATTATACAAAAAGAAAAGTTGTGTGTTGGGGATCACGATGTTGGAATGACACTACGTAATAGCCCAACAAATATGTTTAATCCAAACGATCCAAATTACTCTCGTTTAAAAAATGCCATACAAGACGCGGCTAAGGGTGCAATAGAAAACATTTTAGGCGAACGAGAAATTACAGAGTTGAGCGAGCAAGAGATGAGTACGCTTCGAAGTGCAATAGGGCAAGCTGTAGGGGACGCTGTTAAAGAATTCTCAGAGAGCCTAAGCACTGACAACATTGATGTTAGTGAACATGCTACACCAGAAGCTCAGCTTGAATTCTTGCAAGGGCGTATGAAAGATTTTAGCGTTGATGATGTTGAAGTAAAACCCACAGAGGGGGGCTGTCAAGCAAATATCGCAGGGCCCGCAATAGCTCTAAACCTTCCAACTATGTCAGCCTAACCCGCCTTATCCTTCTTCCGAAGCGCCTTGGCTTCCTTCTTAATCCGCGTATCGGCCTGCAGGCGGATGGCGTTGATCTTGATAAAGCCCTCGGAATCCTGCTGTCTAAATCCGCCTTCCTCGTCCATCGAAGAGCGCTTCTCATCATACAGAGCTACAGGCGATGTGCGCGCAATCGGATACGCCACGCCTTTAAACAGCTTCACCTGCACGGTCCCGTCGATTAATTCCTGTGATTTATCAATCGCCGCCATCAGGAACTCCATCTCCGGACTAAACCAGAACCCGTTATAAATCAGCTCGGCAAATTTCGAAGACAGCATATCGCGCAGCCGCATCACCTCGCGGTCCATCGTCAAACCTTCAAGATCGCGCAGCGCGTTGTGAATAATCGTCCCGCCCGGCGTTTCATAAACCCCGCGAGATTTAATCCCTACATAGCGGTTCTCAACCATATCAAGGCGGCCTACGCCGTGCTTCGCGCCCATCTCGTTGGCATACAAAAACAAATCCAAAGGCTTGTTCTTCACCGTGCCATCCGTGGTATTCTTGATGGATTGCGGAATGCCGTCTCTGAACGTCACTTCCAGAATATCAGCCTGATCAGGCGCTTTTTCAGGCGCGCATGTCCGCGAATAAACATCCTCACCCGCCGCCACGCCAGGGTCTTCCAAAATTCCCGCCTCATGCGAAATGTGCAAAAGATTTTCATCCTCGGAGTAGGGCTTCTTCTTTGTCGCCGTTACAGGAATGCCGTGCTTGTCCGCATAATTCAGCATGTCCGTACGGCCCTTAAACGCCTCTAAAAATTCCGGCATCTTCCATGGTGCAAGCACCTGAATATCGGGCTGCAGAGCATAATACCCCAGCTCAAAGCGAACCTGATCATTCCCTTTACCCGTCGCGCCATGTGAGACAAACTGCGCGCCCTCTTCTTTGGCCACGCGGATTTGCCCTTTGGCAATCACAGGCCGCGCCACCGATGTCCCCATCAAATAGCGCCCCTCATAAACCGCATTGCCCTTGATAGATGGGAAGATGAAATCGGTAACGAACTCTTCCTTCAGATCGTCAATCACGACCTTGGCCGCGCCAACCTTAAGCGCCTTAGCCTTCGCCGCCTCAAAATCTTCCTGCTGCCCGACATCGGCGATATAGGCCACAACCTCATAGCCTTGCTCAATCAACCATTTCAAAATGATCGACGTATCCAATCCACCCGAATAGGCGAGTACTACTTTCCCTTTAGACATTACAAATCCTTACTTATTCCCGAAATTAAAACTTTTTTGGCTGATGCTCACCCCAGCCTCTTCTAAACACCATGCCAAAATGGCTTTTTGCGCATGCAGGCGATTTTCGGCTTCGTCATAAATCACATTAGCCGGGCTGTCCAGTACTTCCTGCGCCACTTCCTCGCCCTCATGGATCGGCATGCAATGCATGAAAATTGCATTCTCATTGGCCTGCACCATAATCTCCGGCGTAACGGAGTAGGGCTTAAACTTCTCAATCCCTTTACCCTCTTGCCCCATCGACACCCATGTATCGGTGACAATCACATCCGCGCCTTGCGCAGCCTTCATCGCGTCTTCCTCATAAGCCACACCATCAGGCTTTAAATCTTTTGGCACACTGACCACCAGATCAAAGCCGAAAATCGGCGCTGCCTGTGCAAAGGTGGCCGAGACATTATTCCAATCTCCAAACCATGCCACCTTTTTACCCTGAACATCGCCCAGCTTTTCCTCAATCGTCAGGATATCCGCCATAATCTGACACGGATGTGACACATCCGTCATCCCGTTGATAACCGGAATTGAGCAATGCGAGGCAAACTCCAAAAGATCGTCATGATCACTCATCCGGATCATACAGGCATCGACATAACGCGAGACGACATTGGCTGTGTCTTTCACGCTCTCCGCGCCGGATATCTGAATTTCATCCATGCCCATGACAAGCGTATGCCCGCCAAGCTGCTTCATCGCAATCTCAAAGCTCATCCGTGTCCTTGTTGATTTCTTGTCAAACACCATCGCCAGCGACAGCCCGTCAAAAATCTGCGGCGGATTGAATTTCTGTGCTTTCAACGCATGCGCCTTCGCCAAAATCGCCTTCAGCGTTTCCGGACCCAAATCATCCAAATCTAAAAAATGCCGGATTTGAGGCATCACTCTAACTCCTGCAAAGTCTTCTCGAGTATCGCAAGCGCTTCTTTCGCCTGGTCCTCGGTCAAAATCAAAGGCGGCGTCAGGCGCAGCGTGTCTTTGCCCGCCTGCGTGGCCATCAATCCGTTTTGCTGTAATCCGCTCAAAAGCTTTTTGATATCAAAAACGGTATTCACGCCGATCATCAAACCCTTACCCTTGATTTCGGTGATCTTATTCGATGCGCGCTTTAGCTCTTCCAGCCCGTCGAACAAGACCTGAGACACCGCGTTCACATTCTCCATGAAGCCGGGCTTTTGCATTTCGCCAACGACCGTATTCACAACCGCGCAGGCTAGCGGGTTTCCGCCATAGGTTGTCCCGTGTGTTCCAACGGTAATGGCGCTAGCGAATTTCTCGCGCCCGCCCATCGCGCCGACAGGGAAACCGGACCCCATGCCTTTCGCCCATGCGGCTAGGTCGGGTTTAACCGGTTTTGCGTTGTCTGTGGGCTCGCCGCCATGAGTGACGCATTCGGAGCAGCATTTAAACGCATCATAAGCATTGATCGTCCCAAGCCGCCCAAACCCGGCCTGCACCTCATCAAAAATCAGGCAGATATTCAGCTCATCGCACAGCATCCGAAGACCCATCAGGAATTGCGGCGTTGCTGGCGTAAGCCCGCCTTCACCCTGCACCGGCTCAACGATAATCGCCGCTGTTTTGTCCTTCGAAGCAACCGCCCGAACGCTCTCAAGGTTGTTAAACTCCGCCCACTGAATAGCGCCCAGATACGGCGCGAAGAATGGCTGAGAATGGAATTTCTCCGTTACGCTGGCCGCGCCATAAGTGCGCCCGTGAAAAGAACTCCGAAACGCGATGATCTCATTGGCTTGCTCGCCCTTTTCCTCATACGCCCATTTACGCGCACATTTAAGGCACGCCTCAACACTTTCAGTCCCGCTATTGGAGAAATAGATCAGATCGAAACCAGTGACATCAGAGAGCAGCTTCGCCGCCTTATGCTTTTCCTTTGTTGCATAAGACGCCTGCACCGCCATCATCCGTGCCGCTTGCTCGGAAATTGTCTTCACGAGGGCAGGGTGGTTATGCCCAAGAGAGGCCACCGCAATCCCGGCCGCAAAATCCAGATATTTCTTCCCATCTGTATCCCATGCATAAACACCGTCGCCATGATCCATCACCACAGGCTGCGGCGCATAGGTCTTCACCAAATGCTCGAAACTTTCCTCAATAATCTGCTTTGCGTCTTCACTCATGCAACTTTTTTTCCTTCTATAATTTTTTGCGCTTCGACTTCGTTCTCGTATGCATCTCGCATTTTTTCCGGAATCAACATTGTTCCGGGGCCTGTCGGCTCAAAAATCTCAGAGCGCAGCGCGTCTTTTCTAAACCCGCTGATCAGGTGAATGCGCTTTACCCCGGCTTTCAGCGCCGCTTTACAATTCTCCAGCTTGACCTGCATGCCGCCTGTCACACTGCCATCGGCAATGTGTCCGTCGATTTCCACATCGGTGATCAAATGCTTTGTCTTCTCGCCAATTTTCACACCATCCACATCCGATAGGAAAATCAGCTTATGCGCCTTCATGCCAATCGCGAGCTGCGTGGCAATCGTATCGGCATTGATATTACAAACAACACCCTTTGGCGTGATGCTCAAACATCCCGTTGCAATGAAGTTGGAATATTTAAACAGCCTGTTTATCGGCCGCGGATCAACACTGTTGATCTTCCCGACAAAGCCAAAATCAACCGGCTTCTTATCCTTCAAAGCAACCTTCATCCAATCAAAGGGAACCGCATTGAGCGAAACACCGTCCATATTGGTGCGCGCAATACTTTGCGCAACATTAAGGCTCAGCGTCCCGCCGACAATATGCTTCATAACCTCAAGACTGGCGGCATCAGTAACGCGCCGCCCGTCAATCTTCTGAACCTGAATGCCGCGATCTTCAGCCGTTTTGTCCATTGCGCGGCCGCCGCCATAAACCAAAAGCACCCGAATGCCCAGATTGTTCAAATCCCGGATATTCGACAAAAGGTTATCCAGCGCCTTTTCATCTTCGATAATTTTCCCACCGGCCTTAATGACGAACAAATTGTCTTTGAACTTGCTTTCATAAAAGGCATTGATAAAAAATTGCGGTATCGTTGGTTTCTTTTTCATGGCTCTTCCTTATGGGTAAACAGTACTCAGTGATTTCAAGCCCAGCGTTTCATCCAGACCAAACATCAAATTCATATTTTGCACCGCGCAGCCCGACGCCCCTTTGACAAGGTTATCCAGCGCGCCCTGCGCGATAAAGTTATTCTCTTCCACCATTGTGTAGGCAATGTCGCAGAAATTCGATCCCACCACATTCGCCAAAGCAACCTCGGGCATAATCCGCACAAACGGGGCGTCTTTATAAACCTCGGTTGAACAAACTTTGGGCATCGATTTAGTGCGTATAAACGCCGTGGCAAAAATGCCCCGCACAAATGGTCCCGAAGTCGGTACGAAATTAAGCTGGCTTTCATCAATCTGCGCCGTGCGCGTAATCTCCGGAATATGCCGGTGAATATTGATGTTATAGCTTTTCATGTTATGGCTTCTGATCGGATGATGTGTTCCCTCGGAAGGGGATTTCCCAGAGCCGCTGGAGCCCGTCACAGCCATGATATCAACGCCTTCAATCAATCCTGCATAAGGATACAGCATCAACTGACTTAGCAACGCAAAGCATCCGGGGTTTGCAACCGTATCGGCTTTTTTGATCTCGTCCTTATAGACTTCGGGCATCCCATAGACGACGTCTTTCAAAAGCTCCGGATGCGTATGCTCACAATAATATTTCTCATAGGTCGCAACATCATCAAGCCGGTAATCCGCAGACAAATCAACAACCTTCACCTTGCCATGCAAATCCGCCACCGTCTGCTGCGCTGTTTTATGGGGCAGGGCGAGGAACACAACATCGCTGCCCTTCGCCACATCCATGTGATCGGTATTGGTGATCTTGTAATCCAGATGCGCGAGATGCGGATACACCTCACCGATCGGCACATCATCATGCTGCCGCGATGTCAGATACGCAATCTCCACCTCCGGATGCGCAAGCAAAATCCGTAGCTGCTCCAGCCCCGTATAGCCGGTGATGCCAATGATGGAAGCCTTAAGCGGCATACTGCACCGCCCATCTCGCAATAATAAGGTCAAGCCACTCATTATTCGGCTTGAACGCGTTATAAGTCAAAATACCCAATCTCTCGCGCAGAATATCCTGACCAACCTGGTTATCCGTCACCGGGCCGCTCATCACATCAAGCGGCAGGCCAATCGATTTGCAAACTTCTGCCAAGCCAACCGCGCCGACCGGGTCGCGCGCACATCCAATATGCAACCGCACATTCGCCTGAATTTGCGGATCGCGTAAAATGGCGTCCACGCCGTATTTCCCCATAAGCCCGTCGCCAAACTCAACGATAATCGCATCAGGTTTGCCTTTGGAGAGGTGCTGGATCGCGCCTTTCGCCACGCCAATCATCTGCTCATCAGGCATATTAGCCGTCGACGTAATCCCGCAATCCACAAAGCTCACGCCTTCGGAAATCCCGTAATCATACATCTTGAACAAGTCACGCTGCGCGCCCACACCCGTGAGCTTCGCACCCGCAAGCTTCATGCCGATCCGCTTCAGCGTCTTTGTGACCTCAATCGCCACGGTCGTCTTCCCGCTATCCATCGATGTTCCCGTGGTAATAATCAGCGGTATATCGTTATTCATGACATCCAAAGGCTTAAACTTATTCGCGTCCTTGATGTTCAAAAGCTTGCCTTTGCGCTGTATCCCGCCCAGCACCCGAATGCGC
>CAYGNI010000092.1:0-7260 GCA_964351195.1 uncultured Micavibrio sp. | reverse complement strand
CAGCATTTCGGCGCATCCGAAATCCCTGATAATGTCAGCGGCGATGGAAAATTCCGTGAACACGTGCCGCTCTTCGCGGGGCTGGAAGTCTACACGCAAAAAGGCGAAATGGGGCAGGGCAACTTCGCCGTGCTCGGCGCATTAAAAGACGCAGACAAACTTCTGGCCAAAGGCTCTGTGCGCCACGAATATCCGCATTCTTGGCGCTCCGGCGCGCCGCTGATTTACCGCACCACGCCGCAATGGTTCATCTCCATGAGCGAAAACGGCCTGCGCGATAAAGCCATCTCTGAAATCGAAAAGACACAATGGATCCCGGCCAAAGGCGAAGCGCGCATTAAATCGATGATCGCAAACCGCCCCGATTGGTGCATCTCCCGCCAGCGCGTCTGGGGCGTGCCGATCGCGCTGTTCGTGCATAAGGAAACCGACGAAATCCTGCGCGACGAAGCGGTGCTCGATCGCATTGCTGCAATATTCGACGAAGAAGGCGCAGACGCCTGGTGGTCCCGTCCGCCCGAAGATTTCCTTGGTAACGAGTATAGCGCAGAAGATTACGATCAGGTCTTCGATACTGCCGATGTGTGGTTTGATTCCGCCTCTACCCACGCAATTGTTTTAGAAGCCGAAGAAGACCTGCACAGCCCCGCAGACCTCTACCTTGAAGGCTCCGACCAGCACCGCGGCTGGTTCCATTCAAGCTTGCTGGAATCTGTCGGAACCCGCGGCCACGCGCCTTATAAAGCCGTTCTGACGCACGGTTTCGTGCTTGATGAAAAAGGCTATAAGATGTCCAAATCGCGCGGCAATGTGATTGACCCGCTCAAAATGATGGAGCAATACGGCGCTGATATCCTGCGCCTGTGGGTGATGACATCCGATTTCACGGACGACATTCGTATCGGCCAGGACAGCCTTAAAAACACAGGCGACCTTTACCGCCGTATCCGCAACACGCTGCGCTTTTTGCTCGGCGCGCTGGACGGTTTCACGAAAGATGAAATGATCGAAGACTTCTTCGAAGACCCGAGCGCGATCCCTGAGCTCGAACAACTCGTTCTGCATCAACTCGCCGAGATGGATGAAAAAGTCCACGCCCATATCGAGAATTTCGAATTCATGAAACTGACCAAGGCGCTGCACGATTTCTGTAACGAAAATCTCTCCGCGTTTTATTTCGATATCCGCAAGGATCGCCTCTATTGCGATGATCCAAGCAGCTTCGAGCGCCGAGTGACCCGTTCCGTCATGGCGATGATCTTCAACGGCCTCACCGCGTGGCTGGCCCCCATCCTCGCCTACACCGCCGAGGAGGCATGGCAGCACAGGCCCGAAGGCGTGTTCGAAGACGCGGAATCCGTTCACTTACGCGAATTCCCCACTGTGCCCGCAAGCTGGAAGAATCCTGCGCTGGCGGGGAAATGGTTCGCCATTCGTGATTTACGTGAACAGGTTACCGCGGCGATCGAACCGCTGCGCGCCGATAAAACCATCGGCTCATCGCTCGAGGCTTTGCCCGTCATCACCGTGGATGAAAACATGATGAAAGCAATTGAGGGTCAGGACCTCGCAGATATCTTTATCACATCCGAAGTTCGAGTCTCCTCAGGCGCACCATCCGTGAGCATCGAAAAAGCCCCCGGCGCGAAATGCACACGCTGCTGGAAAGTCCTGCCCGAAGTGAAAGACAACGGCGATCTCTGTAACCGCTGCTCCGACGTCGTCAAACACAAAAAAGCCGCTTAAGCTGCTCTTCTTTCTAGAGAAGGAGTAGGTTGAGGAACAGCGCGCAGGCCGCCTTGCTCAATAATCTCCGCCGCAATGCCCTGGCGCATGGTCGATATGCACGAGATTGTTGATTCCGATTGCAATACATGCCGGATTTCAGAAAGCAAAACAGCCGCAATCGGCAATTGAGGGCCTCTCTTCTTTTTTACACCAGTGAGATCAAAAAGAGTTTTGAGCTCTTCTGGTATATCATGTGCAAAAGCCAGCGTTTGAGTGTGTGCAAAAAGTCTGGCTAAAGATTGTAAAGCTTCAGGGTTATCTCCCGTTGCATTCACAAAGGATTCCACAATATTTCGAAAGACACCGCCTGAAGCGACAAGAGGTAAATCGGGGCGAATGAGCTCTTTAGGAAGCGTTGCAAGATGTTGGCGTATAAGTGCGCGCGGTTCTTGTTTCATTGCTGGAATTGAGATCATGCCAAGTGGAATGCTGTATACGCTTTTTACGACACCATTTTCGATCAGTACAAATTCCGTAGAACCACCTCCCGTATCAAAAACAACACAGGAAATACCGGGATGTTGTGAAATAAGCCCCTTTCCAACGTAATATGCTTCTTTTTCTGGCTTCAAAATTTTGACGTTTAAACCTGTTCTATCATTAATTGATGCCGCAAGTTTAAGCCCGCTTTTTGATGGCTCCCCATCTTTATTACGGCAAGGCGCAGTCGCTGCAACAATATGGAAAACACGGTGCCCCGCCTTCTCTAATCCTTCTATGAGCTGAGCCATTTGATCCATTACTTTTAAAACACAGGCTTGAGAGCCCTTTGTGATGCCGCCTGATAATCCGCATGATTCTTTATAAGAATAAACACTTATTGAAATATCCGCCGCATCATAAGCAACAACTTTAGTAGTGTTTCCTCCTATGTCACCCACAACCACAAAATGCCTTGGAGAGGCGTTTGATACAGATTGAAGAAATGTCGATAATTTATCTGACATACAAAAGAAAATCCCATGACAGTTACGCTAAATTCATGGGATCATTTTGTTCTACAAAACAGCAAATTTGAGAAGCTAAATCTGTTAAACCCCTGTGGGTATTTTACAGATGCTATAGGGGGTGTATTTTTCTAGCTATTCTGTGCACTGCAAAAGTAGGAAATTTAAAGCTTCCCCGCCTTCTTCAGAATCACCCGCATATGCGGCGTGCCATACTCTTCCTGATATTTCTCGTAATACTGCTGGTGATATCCTTCGGCTTCCCAAAATGTCTCCAGCGGTTCGATTGTGGTCACGATCGGTTTTTTCAAAAGACGTTTTTCCTCAATCTCCGCAATCTTGGCCCGCGCAATGCGTTCTTGCTCTTCATCGACCGGGAAAATGGCAGAGCGGTATTGCGTTCCCACATCCACGCCTTGGCGATTAAGCTGCGTCGGGTCATGCGCTTTGGTCAAAAAGAATTCGATAATCGCTTCATAATCAATCTTCGCGGGATCATAGGTGACTTCAATAACTTCGGCATGCCCTGTCTTGCCGGTCGTGATGTCTTGGTATGTGGGGTTGTCCTTCTCCCCGCCGGCATACCCCGCCCGCGTATACAATACGCCATCCAGAGCGCGGTATTCACTTTCCGTACACCAGAAACAGCCGCCTGCTAATACGGCGACCGGGTATCCTTCAGGTTTATCGTTCATCAAATCTTCTCCTTGTTTCAGCAGCGAAAATGCCCGTGCATTCCCCCCTGCCAATAAAATAATGCTCAAACACGCAATGGCAAAAATGAGTAATAAAAATAAGTGCTTCATGAATATCCCTTTTATTCTCTATACTTTGAATTCGTGAAAATGGATCAAAATGTTACATAGCCGTCATGTTTTTGAAAAAATATACATCGCCCAATTTTAATGAACGCTCCGAAGGGCAAAATCCTTCGCTGCTTATCCTTCATTATACAGGAATGAAGAGCGCAAAGGCAGCCTTGGAGCATCTCTGCGACCCAAAAAGCGAGGTCAGCGCCCATTACGTTATTGAAGAAACAGGGAAAATTCATAATCTGGTGCCGTGCGATAAACGTGCGTGGCATGCGGGAAAAGCCTTCTGGCAGGGTGAAACCGACATCAATTCCGCATCCATAGGCATCGAAATCGTCAATCCAGGGCACGAATTCGGATATACTCCGTTCCCGGAGAAGCAAATAAAGGCTGTGGTTAAGCTTTGCAAAGACCTGATCGCCCAATACGACATTAAGCCCTCCGGCGTTCTGGGGCATTCCGACGTCGCCGTGACCCGGAAAATAGACCCCGGCCATCTCTTCCCATGGAAAGACCTGGCGGACGAAGGGGTGGGTTTGTGGCCGTCTCCGAATGAAATGGATTATCAGGCCGCCGAAGACATCATCCTCAGCAACGATAGTCTGCACGCGCTGCTCTGCAGCTTTGGCTATGATTTTGAAAAACAGTTCGAGGAGGTCGTCATCGCCTTCCACCGCCACTATTGCCCCGAAAAATTCACGTCTTGCGAGGATACTCCCGCGGATATCGACATCGGAACCGTCGCAAAGCTTCTCTCACTTGTCAGACAAAAACACGAATGTTAATATAAGCCTATGAAAAAATTCACACTCTTAATAACATCCACACTATTATTCACTGGTATCGCAAATGCCGCAGACATCCAGGTGGATGGAGAGTTCACAGAAGATAAAAAGGGCAAGGTGAAAGTCGAAAACTTCAAGGCTTGCCCAGAGCGCAGTGTAAGCAAGCGACGTGATGGCATGGGGCATACTGATTTGCCACATGGCACTATGTGCATGGGGGGAGATAACTGCACCCTTAGTATTACAATCCCTCAAGGAACGCCTCTGCCTATCCATTACTATGAAATGGACCCCAGTGGCCAATGCATGCAGAAACAAGCCGATCTTAGAAATGCTGTTAAAGCGACGGAATATTATGGGGATATTGCATTCGATGAGAACCAGATATCTGCTGGATATGACGCTATAGATACGGGCGCAGAGTCGCAGTATGGCAGAGTAATGTCTAAGCTTCGTGCAGGCAGTGAAGTAAGATTGAGGTTGAAGTATAAGCAGAGTGTTTCAAGCGACAAACTCTCAGTCGGCGGTGACACAATTCAAATCCAATATTGACGACTGTTTCATAAGAATAGCCGCCGGGGTTTTCCGCAGCACGAAGCAGCATCACAGAGGTCGCACTTAATAAGAAAGGCTGTTTGAGTTTCCCCAAACAGCCCATCATAATTTTCAGAAAATCTATAAGCCGGGTTTTGTATCGCGCCATAGCCCAAGGGCGACGGCGGACGGCGACCATTCATCTCCGCGCAGTGTTGCCACATACGCTCTAGCGACCAACCCGAACCGCGAGGCGGAAATCCTCATAATGCGGTTCCTATTCGGTCTTGCTTCCGGTGGGGTTTACCATGCCGTCTTTGTTACCAAAGCCGCGGTGCGCTCTTACCGCACCCTTTCACCTTTTCCCCTCCAAAGAGAGGTAGTTTGCTTTCTGTTGCACTTTCCGTAGGCTCGCGCCCCCCGGACGTTATCCGGCACCGTTTTTCCATGAAGCCCGGACTTTCCTCCCTCGTCGAAGCCCAAAGGCGTAGACGGGGCGGCCACCCAATCTTCTGAAGCCGCGACTATGCCCGTTTTTCACAAAAAATGCAAATTTTATGTCTGCTTTTAAGAGCGTGCGAGGGCACGCCGCGGATCGTTCCGCGTTCTTAAAACATGAGGTAAACGATTCCCCCACAAAAAATTAGATGGGGACAACTTGGATGCGACTCGGCGGATAAATTGACGAATCGCTATGCCGGGTGATACCTCTAATAGAGTCAAGGCTTGTTCTTTAGCCTTATTCAGAGTCCAACCCGATTCGTAGAATCCTGTGAATCGCGCCGTTTCGTATTTTTAAAAGGTATCAAAATCTTGAGCCACTATCCTGTGATGTTACCTGAAGTTATCGAATCGCTCTCCCCTGTGGATGGCGGTGTTTATGTTGATGGAACCTTCGGCGCGGGTGGGTATGCGAAGGCGATTTTGGACGCGGCGGATTGTACGGTCGTTGCGATTGATCGTGATCCTGATGCTGGGAAGCGTGCCGCTGCCATGAATGAAGATCGGTTGATCTTCCTGCGCGGGTGCTTCGGCGATGTTGAGCGATTGCTCCTTGATGCCGGGATCGAAAAAGTCGACGGCTTTGTTCTTGATCTTGGTGTGTCCTCATTCCAGCTCGATGAAGCAGAGCGGGGTTTTTCGTTCCGCTTTGATGCGCCGCTTGATATGCGCATGGATTCTGAAAACGGCCAAACCGCGGCGGATCTGGTGGCGGATCTTGAAGAAAAAGAGCTTGCGGATGTGATTTATAAATACGGCGAAGAGCGCAAATCGCGCCGCATCGCCAAACGGATCGTCGAGTTGCGCGCTGAGAACCCCATTCATACCACCGCGCAGCTCGCCGATATTGTTCGTTCATGCGTGCCTAAATCACGCGACGGCATCGATCCGGCAACCCGCACGTTTCAGGCTCTGCGTATTGCGGTAAATGATGAGTTGGGTGAGTTGGAGCGCGCATTGCGCGCGGCAGAAAAGATCCTCAAGCCTGATGGGCGAATGGTTGTTGTTGCGTTTCATTCCCTCGAGGATGGTCTGGTGAAGCGGTTCTTGCGTGAAAAATCCGGTGGGGAAAGCGTCTCACGCTATCAGCCGCAAAAGCAAGCCGCTGCGCCTGAATTCGAGCTGCTAACGCGTAAAGCGCTTAAGCCTTCTAAAGAAGAGCTTGCGGAAAATTCCCGCTCCCGCTCTGCGCGTTTGCGCGCTGCGCGATATGTGGGGGGCGCGATATGAAAGCTATAAAGATCCGTACCTTTGTGATTTTCGCTTTGGCGTCTTTGGCAGGCGCGGCCTTGCTGCACACATCCCAAAGCGTTCAGCGTGCCGAAGAAGAAATGGCCGTGATTAACGCCGAAATCGAAAAAGAGCGTGACGCTATTCGCGTTTTGAACGCGGAATGGGAATATCTCAACCGCCCCGAACGCCTTGAAAAGCTGGCGAGTGAGTTTCTTGATCTTGTTCCGCCGGGCCCGGATGCGGTGCAGGACTCCATGATGATGGAAGCTGTTTCTCTGCCTGAGAGGCAAGAAGAAACACCATTGGTGGAAGCACAACCCGTCACGTTTAAGTCTCAAGAGGAAAATGCTCCCGAGGTCGAAGCGCCCAAAGATGTTCCCAAGCCCCGCTATAAGCCTTCCGCTTTGAAGTCCAAAAAGCCGAGCAAAAAATTCGACGATCTTTTGGGCGAGTTGAATGCGGATGAAGGGGAGGGCACCCCATGATTATGATCCGCCGCATCCGTCAAAACCCCTCTCGCATTCAAGGCGACCGTAGCTCCGCGCTGGATCTCGCGCGTGGCCGTTTGGTTGCGATGGGCGCATTCTTCGTGCTGGCCTATATCCATCTTGCGCTCCGGGCTTTGGATCTCTCTGTGATCCAGGCGCATGTTTTTACCCC
>CAYGNI010000091.1:0-7352 GCA_964351195.1 uncultured Micavibrio sp. | reverse complement strand
CCCGAAAGCACTAGAACCTAAATCTAGCGTGTCTACCAATTTCACCACAGCCGCAAACTGCGTGTATGCGTGGTATCACTAATCACCTTTGTAAGGAATTTCAAGTCAAATCCTATAAAACATCGGGAATCATATCCACCAGATCCGATGCCACCTAACCCGGCCCAAATCGCATCGAACAATCTCCTATTGAAATCACTTGACCTTTTATGGCTCAAAACCTTATACAAGTCTCTTATATTGTGGCGGTCGTAGCTCAGCTGGTAGAGCCCCTGGTTGTGATCCAGGTTGTCGCGGGTTCAAGTCCCGTCGATCGCCCCATCAGCCCTTTGTTACGAAAGCCCTTCATCTGAGAAGAGACACATATGAGCGCACATTCATTTAAAAAAGATACTGAACTGCTTAAATTCATCAAAGATCAGGAAATTCAATATATCGACATGAATTTCACCGATATGCGCGGGAAATGGCAACACACAGCCGAGCACGCCAGCGCATTCGATGAAGGCAAAATCAATGACGGTATCTTTTTTGACGGCTCCTCTATCGCGGGCTGGAGAGGTATTCATGAATCTGACATGAATTTGCGCCCGGACATTTCAAAAACATGCCTCGACCCATTCGCCGCACAAAAAACACTCAAAGTGTTCTGTGACGTTTACGATCCTAAAACAGGGAAGCCCTATAACCGCGACCCGCGCAATATCGCAAAATCCGCAGAAAAGCATCTCAAAAACTCAGGCATCGGCGATAACGCTTATTTCGGCCCCGAAGCGGAATTCTTCATCTTTGATGACGTCAAAATCAATATCGACATGAACCATGTCGGCTATAGAATTGATTCCGAAGAAGGCCCTTATAATGCGGGCACAGATTACCAAACAGGCAACATGGGCCATCGCCCGCGTGTCAAAGGTGGGTACTTCCCCGAAGCACCAATAGACAGCCTGTCCGACATCCGCGGTGAAATGACAACCGTTATGCAATCCATGGGCGTCGCCGTCGAAAAGCACCACCACGAAGTCGCCCCCAGCCAGTGCGAAATCGGTATTTTATACTCAACCCTAACGGCCTCGGCAGATAACATTCAGCTTTATAAGCATGTCGTCCACAACGTCGCAAACTCCTACGGCAAGACGGCGACCTTTATGCCCAAGCCAATCTTCGGCGATAACGGCTCTGGCATGCATTGCCACCAATCCATCTGGAAAGCCGGCAACCCGACTTTCGCAGGTAACAGCTATGCTGGCCTGTCCGAAACTGCGCTCTATTATATCGGCGGGATCATCCATCACGCCAAGGCTTTAAACGCCTTCACAAACCCGGCCACAAACAGCTATAAACGCCTGGTCCCCGGATACGAAGCCCCCGTGCTTCTCGCCTATTCCGAAGCCAACCGCTCGGCCTCTTGCCGCATCCCGCAGGCCTCTTCGCCCAAGGGCAAACGCGTGGAAGTCCGCTTCCCAGACGCGGTCGCAAACCCATACTTGGCCTTCGCCGCTATGCTGATGGCTGGCCTTGATGGCATTGAAAACAAAATCCACCCCGGCGAAGCGATGGAAAAAGACCTCTATCACCTTCCACCTGAAGAACTCTCCGCCATCCCAACCGTTTGCGGGTCTCTACGCGAAGCGTTAAACAGCCTCAAAGAAGACAACGCGTTCTTGCTGAAAGGCGACGTTTTCGACACAGACATGATCGAAGCTTACATCGCGTTGAAAATGGAAGAAGTTGAAGCCTACGAAACAATGACACACCCGATTGAGTATTATTTGTACTACTCATCCTAAAAGGGCTATTTCCCTTTGGACGACATCGTTTCTTGCGGCTTTAAGAATCTATTCACCAGAAAATAGCTTTGCGTATTACGCGCCCAATTCGCATAATCCTGATTGCGTGCCGGCGTTAGCAACGACGTGAAGAAATAATAGTCTTTCGCAGCCATAATCGTGAACCAATACTCATACTTAACATTGGGCTTATTGGCATCAAAGGCTTCATACACTTCTGTATATGCAAACTCCATGGACTCATCAATCTCAATATCTTCCGGCTCTTCAATGAGCTTGCCCAAGGCTAAACCCTCTTTCTCATCTCTTTGCTTATAGTCTTGTGTCTCTTTTTCAAGATCATCAACGATAAAACTGGATATAAGCTCAACATCAATTTTACCATTCAGAACCTGAACCTTGCTGCGACCATCTATCCTCTGTAAAACATTAAGCAATTCAGCATCAAGCCGATCAATTGATCGCACCGCTGAGGTCTGGAACTGCCACGACGCCGGGTATTGCATCTCCGCAATATCCAGAAACTGCGATTGTTTCATCTCTTCAACCAAAGAATCATCTTTTTTCTTAAGCTTAAACGATTCCAAAACCCTGGCCTGCAAAGCCTTCTCGTTCTGCCATTCCGTAAAGGGCAATTTATAATCCGCGACAATTACACGTTTCCCGTTTGTAATCACAACGCTGCGCACGACAAAGGTCACATCTCCATCAACAACAATGTAGACGCCCTCGGCACGCTCTGGGCTGATAATATTCATCCCCTGCATCGTGTAACCATTCTCTAAAATATAGTTCACAAACCACTGTTCAGCCGTAGATTGATAAACACGCTCTGTCGCTTTAATCGCCAGAGAGCTCCGCGAAGTCATAACCGGCGGCCCGTAATACCGCCCGACATCCGCCAAAATCTTTTTGCTAAGGGAAAACCCGCTAACGCCCTGCCCTTTCGAACGCTCCCATGTTTTGGGAAGCCGGATTTCATACGCCAAATAAGCATCGCCAAGCGGAACATCCTCAATCTTAATACTCGCCGCCTCAAATTCCTCCATCGGCATCGGATCGAATGTAGGCATCGGCTTATTGATTAAGTCCTGAACATTGTTCTGAGCCTGCGTTGCAGGTACAAAAACAGCGACAAAGGACACAACAAAGATAAGAACAGCAAAAATTCGTAAAACCATAAGAATAGTTTACCACAGAAAAAACGCTCTTTCCTATAGCAATGCAACGTAACCCTTGATTTATAGCGAATTTAAATCTATGGGATTAGGCTATGAGTGATTTATTCGACCGCAACGCAGCAACAAAACAACAGACCTATGACGCCTCTTCCATCGAAGTGTTGGAAGGCCTGGAGCCCGTTCGCAAACGCCCCGGCATGTATATCGGCGGCACGGACGAACGCGCGCTCCACCATTTGGCGGGCGAAGTCCTCGACAACTCCATGGACGAAGCCGTCGCAGGTCATGCCGACTGGATCGAAATTAACCTTCAAGAAGACGGCTCCTTGATCATCAGCGATAACGGCCGCGGCATCCCTGTAGACAAACACCCGAAATATCCCGATAAATCCGCGCTAGAAGTCATTTTGACCACTCTGCACTCAGGCGGAAAATTCTCCGGCAAAAACTACGAAACCTCCGGCGGCTTGCACGGCGTGGGGATCTCCGTCGTCAACGCATTATCCGACTCCATGTGGGTCGAAGTCGCGCGTGACAAAAAACTCCATCGCCAAAGCTTCTCACGCGGCCTGCCCACTTCACAACTCGAAGACCTCGGCGCCGTCAGCAACCGCCGCGGCACATCCGTAGGTTTCCATCCCGACCCCGAAATCTTCGGCGCCAAAGCAAAATTCAAACCGGCTTGGCTCTACCAGATGGCCAGATCAAAGGCCTATCTTTATTCCGGCGTGGAAATCCGTTGGAAATGCGACCATGCGCTGATCACCGAAGACAGCAAAGTTAAACCCGAAGAAAAATTCCACTTCCCTAATGGACTAATGGACTTTCTTCAAGCATCACTTCACGACAGAAAAACCGTCACACCCTCCGCATTCTACGGCAAAGCCAATTTGCCCGATAACGAGGGCCGCGTCGAATTCGCCGTCCACTGGCCCGTAGCAGGTGAAGGATTCTCACACTCATATTGTAACACCATCCCAACGCCCATGGGCGGCACGCACGATTCCGGCCTGCGCACAGCTCTAACACGCGGCTTGCGCGCCTACGGCGAAATGATCGGCAACAAAAAAGCCGCGCAGATTACCGCCGACGACGTCATGAACGGCGCTGCCATTCTACTCTCAGTTTTCATCAAAGACCCGCAATTCCAAGGTCAGACAAAAGAAAAACTCGCCACCGCTGGGGCCGCAAAATGGGTGGACACCGCCATCAAAGACCCTTTCGATCTCTGGCTATCCAATGACCCGGCTTCCGCTAAGCTACTCTTAGACGATGTTATCCTACGCGCCGAAGAACGCCAGCGCCGCAAAGACGATCGCACACAGGCCAGAAAAAGCGCCACACAAAAGCTCCGCTTACCGGGCAAGCTGGCAGACTGCAGCCGCACCAACGCCGAGGACACCGAACTCTTTATAGTTGAGGGAGATTCCGCGGGCGGTTCCGCCAAACAAGGCCGCAACCGTGAAACACAAGCCATCTTACCCCTGCGCGGTAAAATCCTCAACGTCGTCAGCGCCAGCGCCGATAAAATCCGCGCCAACACAGAAATTCAAGACCTCGCCCAAGCCCTTGGCTGCGGCCTTGGTAAGAACTTTGACCTGACAAAACTTCGCTATGAACGCGTCATCATCATGACCGATGCCGATGTCGATGGCGCGCATATCGCGGCACTTTTGATCACATTTTTCTATGACCAAATGCGCCCGCTGATCGAACACGGCCATCTCTACATCGCTCAACCCCCGCTCTACCGACTCGTCAGTGGCAACCTCAGCGCCTATGCTCGCGACGACGCCCATAAAGACGAGTTGCTGGAAACTGAATTCAAAGGCAAAAACAAAATTGAAATCAGCCGCTTCAAAGGTCTGGGCGAAATGCCCGCCAAGCAGCTCAAAGAAACCACCATGGACCCCGCATCGCGCATCCTGCTGCGCGTCATGCTCCCCAAGCAAGATTCAGGTGGCATGGCGGCCCTAGGCCTCACCAGTGAAATCCTCGCCAACGAAATCCTCGAAGGCGAACTCGACGAAGAAGAAGTCGTAGCCCTGCCCGTAAATGCAAACGATGAAGTCGACGACCTCGTCGATCGCCTGATGGGTAAAAACGCCGAACCGCGCTTCCAGTTTATTCAAGATAACGCGCAGTTCGCACAAGACATTGATATCTAAAAGCCATGTCCAAACGATCAAAATTTTACATCGCCATGAGCCTGATCATCGTGATTGGCCTTGGCTTCCTCACATCCTCAGCGATAAACTTCGTCCCCAATCACGCCCATAAAATTTTCGCGCAGCGCTTTGCCGCGCTCGGCTTCTCAGAAAGCATTACCCTCCCCGAACCCGATAAACGCCTGAGCGCCATTCGCTACACCAATATTGAACTCGACGCCTCCGGGCGTAGCTATATCGACCAAATGACCCTCCATTACACAATCCCTGACCTGCTGCTAGGCGGTACTTTCACGAGCCTCGATATAAAAGATCTATTCCTATCTGGCGACGTAAACGCCAATGGTGATATAACGCTGTCCGGCTTCGAAAACCCGTCCGCCCTTCTTAACATCAACCAATCCCATATCGGCATCATCACCCTCAAAGACGCCACGCTCTCTTTGCTAAGCGCACAGCTTGGCGGCATCCGCATCGCCGCCAGCATGCAGATCAAAAATGAAGACGGCAAAACCACATGGACCGGCAACCTTGAAAGCATCCAGGACCAGCTTGAGCTGCTTGCAAAAATCAATGGTCAAATTCTGAACGATCAGGACTGGCAAAATGATATAGAAATCGAAAACGCCAAAATCGAACGCGACATCGGTAAACTCACCCGCATGAGCGGAACCGCGTCTTTCTACGGCACAGGCAAAGAGATCACAAAAATCACCAGCGACCTGAAGGCCGGCGGCATGCAGCTCATGCAGCTCCCCTGGCAAAATGTCTCCATCGCCGCAAACGGAACGCCCAGCCGCCTCACCATGTTCATCAGCGGACAGTCCGTAGGCATCAATGATCTGGAACTTGGCTTTGAAGGCGTTCTTAAAAACAAAGCCCTCGCCTGGAACGCGCGCATCTTCGCCCCCAGCATAAAAACCGCAAGCGAATATCTAAGCCTGCAAAACATTTTCATCATCCCTAAAAACCTGTTGGACGATATCGAAACATCAGGCGATGTCGAGCTCGTCTTCACCCAAAAAGAGGACAAAGCCGCGCTCAGCATAAAAGACGCTACAGAAAACAAAACCTTGAAAACATTCGCTCTCGAACAAAACGACGAACTTTAGGGGTAATCACAGCTATCATAGGTTACCTTGGCAAAAGAACGCGCACCATCGCTCACCGTAAAGCGATATTCCCGGTCCGACACTACCGCAGAGTGATGCAAAGGCAGAACACCTTTTTTAATCTCTGCCTTTCCGCCCAAAGTCGTAAAAGTCACTGAGATAGGATGTGCAGGATCATACCATGCTTCTGGTTGGCCCTTGTCGTTGCGCGCAGACACGCCCGTAGCCTTAATCACAATCAACCCGTCTCCAATAGTAATCTGGTTATCAGGCCCCTCATTTGCCGGCGTAGACACCACAAAGCGGCGCGTATCAATCTCCGAACAATTACGCGGCGGCCGCGCTGAGCGGATCAAAAACGCCAAACGCTCCGGGTCACGCCCCTCTTCAATCTGCTTTCGCACCAAGTCCAAAAGCTCTGAAACAGGACCTTCAGGAATTTTTTCATTATAGGTTTCCTGCAACTGCTCAAACCGCATCACAGCCGTTTGCGCCTGCGATCGCGCCTCGGTCAAATCCGCCTCCATTTGCTGGCTTTGCGCCTGCAAAAGCTGAACTTCCTGCTTGAGCGCCCCCGCGCCTTGCTTTGAGCTCACCTGCCCGAGCCAAAATCCAAACCCAAAAAACAATCCTAACACCCCCAGCGCCACAACAAGACTGCCAACACGCTCCGCTGCGCGCCGTCTGTATCGATCGTGTGGGTTGTAGGTATTAAAACTCATAATCGCTTATAAACCGTAATAATATTTCGCGATCAGAATATAAGCCACCCATAAAATGAGAACAAGAGGCACGCCGCCTTTTAAGAAATCCCTGAACCTGTAATGCCCCGGCCCCATCACTAAAAGGTTGGTTTGATACCCGATCGGCGAAGCAAAAGAACAATTCGCAGCAAAAATGACCGTGATAGCAAAAACAAAGGCAATGTCATATTGCGACGCAGGATCAATATTAAGACTCCCCGCCAATGTCATAGCAATTGGCGTAAACAAAATCGCGCATGCATTATTGCTCAAAATATTTGTGGCAATCGCTACCAGAATAAACAACGCCGCCGCCATCGTCAGCGGTGTATCAACAAACGGCAGATCCAAAATACGC
>CAYGNI010000090.1:0-7504 GCA_964351195.1 uncultured Micavibrio sp. | reverse complement strand
TATGTGGACGCCGGATGTGTACCAGGGCGCGCCGACATCGGTGACGGCATTTTTTGCTATGGTGCCGAAGGTTGCGGCGTTTGGTCTTATGATGCGCCTCTTGTTGGAGCCATTTGCGGTGATGGCCGAGCAATGGGTGCAAATCTTGTACTTCCTGTCCATTGGTTCGATGTTAGTGGGCGCGTTTGCGGCGATTGCGCAGGAGAATATCAAGCGTCTGTTGGCCTATAGCTCTATCGGACATATGGGCTATGCATTGATTGGTTTAATTGCGGTCAGTGAGGCGGGGGCGTCTGCGGTGATTTTGTATTTGTTGATTTATATGATCATGACGGCCGGAGTATTTGCGATTGTTCTATCCATGCGCCGTGATGGTGTTTTGGTCGATAAGATTTCTGATCTGTCCGGGTTCTCCAATCATTCTCCGACGATGGCGTATTGCATGGCGATTTTGATGCTGTCTATGGCCGGTATTCCGCCTTTGGCCGGGTTCTTCGGGAAGTTCGTAATCTTTAATGCCGCGGTGGAACAGGGCTATTATGTGCTGGCGATTGTCGGTGTCTTAAGCTCTGTGGTGGCGTGTTATTATTATTTACGGATCATCAAGGTGATGTTCTTTGACGAGCCTGCGGATGCGTTTGATAGCGCAGTTCCTTTTGCACGGCGTGCGGTTTTGGCAATTTCCATTTTGTTCGTCGTTGGGTTTGTTTTGAAGCCCGCTTTGATCATTGAAAATGCGCAAAGTGCCGCTGCCGTGTTGTTTGGATAGGCTTTCATGTCTTTTGAATGGTGCATAGAAACGCACGACACTGTCCCCTCTACGCAGGATTTGCTAAAAAATCGGGTTCAGGAAGGCTCCGCCGATGAAGGCTTCGTTCTTCAGGCGATGAAGCAGGATGCCGGGTATGGCCGTCATGGGCGCGACTGGGTGTCTCCTCCCGGTAATCTTTATCTCTCCATGGTTTTGGAACCGGATTGCCGCCCGCGTGATTTGGGGCAGCTTTCACTACTTGCGTCTTTGGTACTCGCGCAGACGGTGGATGTATCCATTTCCGCGAGGCCAGCACTTAAATGGCCGAATGATCTTTTGATTGATGGACGCAAATGCGCGGGACTTTTGCTGGAAACGTCTTTGAATGAGGGCGGTGTAGAGTGGGTTGTGCTTGGCGTTGGGGTGAATATTGCCAGTGCGCCTACGGATATCGGCGCGTGTTTGAATGATTTCAGCACGGCACCGGTCGACATTAATGTGTTTCGGGATGCGTTTTTGACGCAGTTTAAGCATTCATACGAAGTGTGGCTCGCGCAGGGTTTTGATATGTTTGGGCAGCAATGGCTCGATTATGCGCACCCAAAAGGCACGGCAATCAGTGTCAAAATCGCTGCGCAGTTGGAAAAAGGATATTTCCATGATATTGATGCGCATGGAAATTTGAGGCTCCGCAAGGATGATGGGATAATCAAGACCATCGGGGCCGGTGATGTTTATCTTTATGATGATGTGAGCGATGCTATTAGCGATTGATATTGGCAATACGAACACGGTTTTCGCGGTTTACGATGGTGAAACTTTGGTGACATCATGGCGTTTGCGCAGTGATCCGGCGCGCAGCCCTGATGAGTATGCGGCGTTTTTACATGAGCTGTTCGCGTTATGCGATATTTCGTGGGATAGGGTGAAAAACGTTATTGTGAGTTCTGTTGTGCCGGAGGCGAATTTTCAAGTTGAACGGTTCTGCCAAAAATATCTGGAATGCACGCCTGTTTTTGTAACCAAGGATATGGTTGGCATTACGGTTGATCTTGAACGTCCGGAAGATGCGGGGGCGGACCGTTTGGTGAATGCGGTCGCGGTGAAGGGGTTGTATCGCTATCCTGCTATTGTGATCGATTTTGGAACGGCGACTACGTTTGATGTCATTAACGCCAAGGGTGATTATGCGGGCGGGGTAATTGCGCCGGGGATTAATCTATCCATGAATGCGTTGCATCAGGCGGCTTCGAAGCTTCCCAGGGTGAGCGTTAAAAAACCCGAACGTGTCATTGGTAAAACAACCGAAGGGGCTATGCAATCGGGGGTGTTTTTTGGCTATCAAGGTCTTATTCACGGGATTGTGGGCGAAATTACCGCGGAGCTTGGCGGCGAAAAGCCGTTTATTCTGGCGACAGGGGGGCTTGCGCCTCTCTTTGCCGCAGACAGTGATGTAATTGATCAGGTTGATGAGCATTTAACCTTAAAGGGTTTGCAAATCCTGCATTCTCAGAGAAAGGCGTAAGGCGCGTATGGGGTATCCGGTTCTTGATGATGACGGGTTTTATTTTGTGCCGCTTGGCGGGAGTGAGCAATTCGGGGTCAACCTCAATGTTTATATTTGCGATGGGGAATTATTGGCGGTGGATTGCGGTATTGGCTTTGCCGATGAGCGATTTCCCGGCATTGATTTGTTGTTGCCGGACCCTACTTTTTTAGAGGCGCACAAAGACAAACTGAAAGGTTTGATTATTACGCATGCGCATGAAGATCATATTGGCGCGGTGGCCTATTTATGGCCGCGCCTTGAATGTCCGATTTATGCGTCGCGCTTTACGGCGGCTGTTTTGCGCAAAAAGCTTGAGGAGCGTAATCTTCGCAATGTTCCGGTGGTCATTGTTGAACCGTTGCAGGTGCAAGGTATCGGTTCATTTAAGGTTCAATGGATCCCAGTTTCGCATTCTGTTCCTGATACATCTTCTCTTGTCATTGAAACGAAAGACGGGGCGCGGGTTGTGCATTCAGGGGATTGGAATTTAGATCCCCGGCCGGTGGTTGGCGATGCGATAAACCCGGAGCATTTTAAAGCGATCGGTGAAAAAGGCGTGCTGGCTTATATCGGGGATTCGACCAATTCGGAAGTGGCGGGTTTTTCCGGTTCTGAAAGTGATGTTGAAAAGGGGCTTGAGGCTGAATTTAAAAACTGTAAGGGGAAAATTGCAATTACGATTTTTTCATCGAATATCGGGCGGGTGATCAGCATTGCGCGCGCTGCGGCGAAGGCAGAGCGACAAGTTGGTGTGATTGGGCGCTCATTGCACAGAATGATCGGGTGCGCGCGTGAATGCGGGTATATGGACGATGTTCCTGATTTTGTACCCGAAGAGGATCTGGGCTATTTGCCGGATGACAAAACCGTGATGATTGTGACGGGATCGCAAGGGGAATATCGCGCGGCTTTGGCGAAAATTGCGCGTGGAGATCACCCAAGCGTGTCTATGAAGCGCGGTGATAGTGTAATCTTTTCATCGCGCGCCATTCCGGGCAATGAGCGGGAGATCAATACGGTTAAAAACAATCTGAGCGCGGGGGGCGTGCATATCATTAGTCCCCGGGATACCGAGAATGTTATTCATGTGTCCGGGCATCCCTGTCAGGACGAAATTGCGCAGATGCTCCAATGGGTGCGTCCTGCGCTTGTTGTCCCCGTGCATGGCGAGCGTACGCAGCTTGAGGCCCATGCCAAGTTTGCAGCTCAATGCCAAGTCAAGCAAACCATTGTTCCGCATAATGGCAGTGTGATTAAGCTCGCGCCCGGAACGCCGGTCGTGGTGGACCATATTGAGGCTGATATTTTGGCCGTCGATCAAAAGCGCATTGTGAAATCGGACCACCAATCCATTATTGCGCGCAGGAAGCTTCAATATACGGGCGCTTTGCATGTGTCCATTGCGATGGATTCTAAAGGCAAAGTCCTTGGTCAGCCGCAATTTGAAATGATAGGTTTGCTTGATCTCGATAACCCGGGTGAGGAGCAAATCGAAGACAATATGGCGCTTGAAATTGATGAGTTGATTGATGATATGACCTTTGATGAGCGTTTGGACGATCATTTTGTCGCGGAAGAGTTGCGCATAGGACTGCGCCGGTTTTGCCATCATGTTTTGGGCATTAAACCCAAAACAAGCGTCCATGTTTTAAGGGTTTAAAAGATGAATATATTCACCGGTGTGCTCGTTTATATTGTTGTGTGGTGGATTGCGCTGTTTACGGTTTTGCCGTTCGGGCATGTGCGCGACGAGGACGGCACGCCCCGGGATCCTCATATCAAGAAAAAGTTTATTTGGACCTCCATCCTTTCAGCTGTGATCTGGATTGGTATTTTTAGCGCGATAGAGATGGATATCATCAGTTTTCGTGATATAGCTAAAGACATGATGGAACAGGATTATCAATGAGCCGATTTGCGATCATGCTGGCTGTGGTTTTGTGTGCATTCTTTGTGATGAATGGGGCTGCGCATGCGAATGAGATTTTGGCCAAAGCTTTGTGCCAGAATATTGCCGATTATCAATCCGATGATGCGGAATATAAGCCGGGCGTAGATGTGAATGGCAATGCTATGGTGCCTGCGGATCTTAACCGGATTGAGGTGCCGATTGTTGATCCTGTTAATTCCATGGTCGAGATTGATTTTGAGGAATATTTTGATCTCGATCTTAGTGATGTTCCCGGCGCGGAAATCAAGCCGACGATTGCGGACTTTGAAATTTTTCAGGACGGGCGCATCCTTTATAACGGGCAGGATATAACGCAGAAGGTTGTGGCGCGCTGTAACGAAGAGGGTACCGATTTGCCGGAAGCCAATGAAGTGGCGGCAGAGGGCGTGCCCCCAAAACCTGCTGAAAAGACTCCTGTTGTTGATAAAAATACTATTGACGTTGAGGTTTTAAAGCCGCAAGACATACCAAAGGCTGAACCCGTAATGCAAGAGCCGCCAGGTGAAGTTATAGAAGGTCAATATCCTTAAAGTTAAGAGTAGATGAGCAAACAACCAAAAACTGCAATTACCCCGACACGGGCGGATAATTTTCCCGAATGGTATCAACAGGTTATTAAGGCCGCCGATATGGCGGAGAATTCGCCTGTGCGCGGGTGTATGATTATTAAGCCCTATGGCTATGCTGTGTGGGAAAATATGCAGCGCATTTTCGATGACATGATCAAGGAATTGGGTGTGCGCAATGCCTATTTTCCGTTGCTCATTCCTTTGGAGTTCATTGCGCGTGAAGCCGCCCATATTGACGGGTTTGCCAAAGAATGCGCGGTCGTGACCCATCACCGCCTTGAAGATGATGGCAAGGGCGGGCTCAAGCCCGCCGGTGAGTTGGAAGAGCCTTATGTGATCCGCCCGACTTCGGAGACGATTATTGGTGATTCTATGGCGCGGTGGATTCAATCCTATCGTGATTTGCCGATGAAGTTGAACCAGTGGGCGAATGTGATGCGCTGGGAAATGCGCACACGCATGTTTCTACGTACGTCTGAATTTTTATGGCAAGAAGGGCATAATGCTTTTGAAACCCCTGAAGAGGCGCGCGAGGATTCTTTGAAGATGATTGCGGCGTATCAGGATTTTGCACAAAATGCCTTGGCTTTGCCGGTGATTGTAGGTGAGAAAACTGCGGATGAGCGTTTTCCCGGAGCCATCAATACGCTCACCATTGAAGCGATGATGCAAGACGGAAAAGCCTTGCAGGCGGGAACTTCGCATGATTTGGGGCAGAATTTTTCTAATAGTTGCGGTATTAAATTTCAAGGCCGTGATGGTGATGAAGAATATGTATGGACGACAAGTTGGGGGATTTCCACGCGTCTGATCGGCGCGATGATTATGACCCATGGTGATGATGACGGCATGATTATGCCGCCGCGTGTTGCGCCGTATCAAGTTGGGATTATTCCTGTTTTGAAGGATGACGGGCAGGAAGATAAAATTCTTGAGTATGCGGGCAAGCTGAAATCTGCCTTGAAATCACAAGGTATTCGGGTGTTCCTGGATGATCGTGACATGCGTACGCCCGATAAAATGTGGGGCATGGTGAAGCAGGGTATTCCGCTGCGTGTTGAAATCGGGGCGCGTGAGGTTGAAGAAGAAACGCTGACGCATGTGCGGCGCGATTTGGGCCGCGAGTCCAAGACACAAAGCGGTTTCGATGAATTTATGGGGCAGTTACAGGGATTGCTGGATGCTATCCATGATGAATTGCTTAACCGCGCCCAATCTTACCGTGATGCGCATATTGTCGCGCTTGATGATCTGGACGCATTAGAAGCGCATTTCAAAGTCAAGGGGACGGGCTTTGCGCGGATGGATGTTTCAGTGATTGACGATGCGCGTTATGAAGATCTGAAGAAAAAATATTCGCTGAGCTCGCGCTGTTTACCACTGGATGACAACGGCACGAAGGTCCTCATTGGGAAGGCGTATTGATGATTTCCACTTTTGAGCGAATGGTGGCGTTCCGGTATTTGCGCTCGCGCAAAGCGGAGGGGTTTGTCTCTGTTATTGCAGGGTTTTCCTTTACGGGGATTATGTTGGGCGTTGCGACGCTGATCATCGTCATGTCGGTGATGAACGGGTTTCGTGAGGAATTGTTCAGCCGTATTTTGGGTTTAAACGGACATATGAATGTCTATTCCTTGTCTGGGCCGCTTTATGATTATGAATATTTAAAGACGAAGGTGCAGCCGATCAACGGGATTGAGCAGGTTGTGCCGATGATTGAGGCGCAGGCGCTTGTGTCCAAAGGCGGCAGTTCGACCGGGGTTTTGGTGCGCGGCATTGAGTGGGCGGATTTTGCAAACCGTGAGATTTTGCGCGATTCCATCGAAAGCGGTGATCTCAACAATTTTGATGGTAATAAAGTGGCCATCGGGAATGTGCTGGCCAATAAGATGCGCCTGCAGCCCGGTGATACGATTACGCTGCTCTCACCGCAGGTTAAATCCACGCCGTTTGGGTCTGTACCGCGGCAGCGTTCCTATGAAGTCGGGCTGATTTTTGATGTCGGAATGTATGAGTATAATAGCGGGTTTGTGTTTATGCCGTTAGAATCGGCGCAAGTGTTTTTCAAGCTGCAAGGTGCGGTGACTGCGCTCGAGGTGTTTTTAAAGGACGCATCGAAGCTTGCTGAAATTCGTGATCAGGTTGAGCTGACTGTAAAAGGTGAAGCAGGCGTGTATGATTGGCGCGACACCAATCAGAGCTTCTTTAACGCGCTGGAGGTCGAACGCAATGTGATGTTCCTTATTTTGACGATGATCATCATCGTTGCGGCGTTTAATATTATTTCCTCGATGATTATGCTGGTCAAAGACAAGGGCCATGATATCGCGATTTTGCGCACGATGGGTGCCAGCCGTGCAAACATGATGAAAATCTTTATGCTGACCGGGGCGAGTATCGGCATTCTGGGGACGCTTGTTGGTGCGGCTTTGGGTATTGCGTTTGCGGTGAATATCGAAAGCATTCGTCAATGGTTGGAGGGGATGACAGGTACGGAGCTGTTTGCCGATGAGATTTATTTCCTCTCGCAATTGCCCGCGGTGATTGAATGGCATGAGGTGACGGCCGTGATCGGTATGGCGTTCTTCCTCTCCATTCTGGCGACGCTCTATCCGGCATGGCGCGCTGCACGCCTCGATCCTGTGGAGGCGTTGCGCTATGAGTAAGGTTACGGCGATCAATAA
>CAYGNI010000089.1:0-7668 GCA_964351195.1 uncultured Micavibrio sp. | reverse complement strand
CTCTACACCCTGGCCGATAATAAACTGACGGGAAAATCCACGGACATACCAACCCTCACGATCACGCCACCCAAAGATTGGGATACCAAAACCCCGCGCATCGACATCGAACAAGACGAAGACAAAAATGCCACCACCATCGGCATTTACACAAAAGACCGCACAAACCTCTTCACCACACTCACCGGCGCTCTCGCCGCCGCAGGGACAAGCATCATCGAAGCGCGCATCCAAACCCTCGAAGACGGCAACATCGCCGATATCTTCACCGTCCAGAACCTCAGCGGCCAGCCCATCATCAAAAAACACCGTCACAAAGAAATCAAAACCATAATCTTGAGCGCCCTCGAAGGTACGCTAGACATCAAACAAACTCTCAAAAAACGCACCAAAAAACCAACCCAAAAAGACATGGTCTTTGATGTCCCCGACACTGTGCGCATCAACAACAAAGCCAGCGCCGATTTCACCGTTCTCGAAATCAATTCGCGCGACCGCCATGGCCTGCTCTACGATATCGCCCTCATCTTCGCCCGCCACAAACTCGACATCAAATCCGCGAAAATCAACACCTACGGTCTCAAAGCCACAGACGTCTTCTACGTCACGGACGAAAAAGGTAAAAAACTGGGAACAGCCAAAAAGCTCAAAGAAGACCTAGAATCCTGCCTCTCCTCTTCATCCTAACCGTCATTGCGAGGAGCACGTATAGTCGTTTCGATTAAGGATAAGACACCCGGCGAAAATTGTCGGCTTTTTGAAAATCCGACGGAATGTACATGAAGTACCTGAGTAAGGATTTTTAAAAAACGACAATTTGCAGCCTTGTCTTATTCTTAAGCGGAATGACTATAAACAATTAAGCTTGAAAAACAGCCATTAATTCATTACTTCATAACCCATGTCAGAAGAAAAAAAGCTCTCACACGTCGAAGAAATCAAACTCGCCTCACGCGCCTTGCGCGGCGACATCGCCAAAACCATTGCCGATGACAGCGTGGATAAATTCCACGACGATGACGAACAACTCACCAAATTTCACGGCTTTTACCAGGGCTATAACCGCGACACCGCGACCGAGCGCAAAAAAGCCGGTCTTGATAAAGAATGGGAAATGATGCTCCGCGCCAAACTCCCCGGCGGACGCGTCACGGCACAACAATATTTGGCCCTCGACGATCTCGCCGATAAATACGGCAACGGCACGCTGCGCGTCACCTCGCGTCAGGGCGTACAATTCCACAACGTCATGAAAGGTGACATCCACCCCCTCATCCACGAAATCAACGAAGCCATGCTAACCACGCTCGGCGGCTGCGGCGATGTTGTGCGAAACGTGATGGCCGTGCCGTCTCCTCTCAAAATTCCCGCATACCAGGAAATCGAAGCCACCGCGCAAAAAATCTCCGATGAAACCCTGCCAAAAACCACGGGCTACCATGAAATCTGGGTTGAAGGCAAAAAATACGAACCCGTCAAAGAAGAAAAGAAAGACGACATCGATCCGCTTTACGGCGATAAATGGATGCCGCGTAAATTCAAAATCGCCATCGCTGTGCCCGAAGACAACACCGTCGATGCGCTCACCAACGATGTCGGCCTCATCGCCGATTACGATGAAAACGGTGTAAAGGGCTACAACATCTATATCGGCGGCGGCTTTGGCATGAAACACAACAACGCCAAGACTTACCCACGCATCGCCACCGCGCTCGGCTATGTCGATGCCTCTGACGTCGTCGACGCTTGCAAGGCCGTCATCAAATTCCAGCGCGACCACGGCGACCGCTCCGACCGCCAACACGCGCGCCTTAAATACGTCGTCGAGGAAATGGGACAAGATATTTGCAAACAAAAAATCGAAGAATACTTCGGTAAATCCTTCGCCCCTTTAAAAGACCTCGGCAAGCTCGAGATTAAAAACCACCTCGGCTGGCATGAACAAGGCGACGGCAAATGGTACATTGGCGTACCCGTAACCTCTGGCCGCATCCGCGATACCTACGACACCCACCGCGTTCGCACCGCTTTTCGCGAAATCGCAGAGATCCACGGCAAACCGATGATCCTCATGCCGACCGAAGACGTCATCATCTGTGACATCGAGGAACACGAGAAAAACGAGATCACGAGCATTTTACGAGGCCACAAGGTCGAACTCGCCGAAGATCACCTCCCTGTCGAGCTTTGGGCCATGAGCTGCGTTGCGCTCCCCACCTGCGGAAAAGCACTGACTGAGGGCGAACGCGCCCGCGTGCCGATCATCGCCATGGTCACCGACACACTCAAAAAACACGGCCTTGAAAACGAAAAACTCGCCGTAAGAATAACCGGCTGCCCCAATGGCTGCTCACGCCCCTATACTGGCGACATCGGCATCGTTGGCCGCGCCCCCGACATCTACGCCCTCTTTGTCGGCGGAGATTTCGAAGGCACGCGCCTCAACCACAAAGTCGCCGACATGGTCAAAGTCGATCAGATCGGCAATTTCCTGGAGCCATACTTTATTGCCTTCAAAGAAGAACGCGCAAATGATAACGAAGGCTTCGGCGATTTCTGCGAACGCATCGGCCCCGATCGCCGCGCCGAACTCGCCGCATCCTCCGGCGCCGCGAAGAAACTATAAAACAAAATCGCTCAGATTTTTAGCTGGACTAGGCATGAGCGACGACGCGTATTTTAATACGTTAGGACGCGAATAACGACGTCCAGCTAAACAGATGAGTGATTTTAATGTTCCCAATCGTCCTAAACCCCGAATTCACCCGCTTTGCCCTCATCGGCAATGAATTCCTCACGCATAAGCGCCTCAAGGGCCTCAAAGACGCAGGCATTACAAATATCGACATCTTCGCCCCTGCCCCCTGCCATTGCGTTGGTGAAATCACGGGGGACATGAAATCTCTTGGCGCGCGCATCCACAACCGTCTGCCGCGCAAATCCGAACTCAAATCCGCGCATATCGTCTACATCGTTGATATCGAAGAAAAAACCGCCAAGAGCCTCGCCGATTACTGCCGCAAAAAGAACATTCTCGTCAACATCGAAGACGTCATAGAATACTGCGATTTCCATACCCCCTCCATCGTCCGGCGTGGCGATTTGCTGTTTTCCATTTCCACAAACGGCAAAAGCCCGGGACTTGCCATCGCCCTGCGAAAGTATATTTCAAATAAATTCCCTCCCGAATGGTCGGAAAGACTTGAAATTTTGGCGCAAAAGCGGCAGAAATGGCGATCCGAAGGTTTACCGGGCCGAAAAGTGCTCAAAAAAACCCTCGAAGAGATTGATAAAAACAACTGGCTGGATGAATAAAAACGCCCTAGGCAACAATAATTGAACCACAACGCACACTACGAACACAACGACATTGCACGCACGTCAACGTCTAACAAAAAATCGTAGTGATCGTTGTGAACGTAGTGGTTAAAATATGAACCAAAGAATGGCAATGGAACAGGTAGGCGCAGGAGCCCCTGCCGATCCGGGAAAAGTAAAAGAGCTCGATAAACGCACGCAATCCCTGAATGCGGATTACGGCGATTTGCCGAGCCTTGAGCTCTTGGATGTCATGATCAACAATGAATTTAAAGACAAAATCTCGCTCGTCTCCTCGTTCGGAACCGAAGCCGCGCTTTTGCTGTCCTTGGTTTCACAAGTCAACAAAGCCACGCCCGTGATCTTTTTAGACACGCTCAAACACTTTCCCGAAACGCTCGAATACCGCGACGATCTGATCGCCCGGCTCGGCCTCACGGACGTACGCATCGTCAAACCCGAACCCAGCGCCATCAAGGCCGTCGACCCTGACGGCGATCTTGCTGCGCGCAACCCCGATGCCTGCTGCTATCTGCGCAAAGTCGTCCCCCTTGAAGAAGCCCTGCACGATTTCGATGCATGGATCAACGGGCGCAAACGCATTCACGGCGGCTCGCGCAGCACACTCCCGCGTATGGAACATGATGACCGCCGGATCAAAGTCAACGCCATCGCGACATGGACCCAAGAGATGATCGACGAAGAATGGGAAAAACAAGGCCTGCCCGAACACCCAATGGTGCAATGGGGCTATACCTCTGTCGGCTGCATGCCCTGTACATCCCTGCCCAAACCCGGCGAAGGCAAACGCTCCGGCCGCTGGGCACAATTCGACAAACAGGAATGCGGCATCCACAACCTCGATGGAAAATGGGAGGATACGTCAGGCGGAGGTATTTAATTGAAACACGGAGACCACGGAAAACACGGAGTTTTCCTGTCTCCCCCTCGCCGAAGGCGCAATAATGATAAGAAAGTAAAAGAATGACAGATTTTAGAAATTGCCTGCGGCACAACACTTTTTTGAAATATCTCCGTGACCTCCGTGAGCTCCGTGTTTAATAAAGTTAAAAAGCGATGAACAATAAATTACCAAATTTCGATAAAGGCACCGTTTGGCTCGCGGGCGCAGGACCCGGCGAACCCGGTCTCATGACCTTGCTCACGGCCAAAGGACTCAAAGACGCCGATATCATCATGCATGATGCACTCGTCAGCAACGATGTGCTTAATTGGGCAGGTCCCCAAGCCATGCTTGAATATGTCGGGAAGCGCGGCGGTCAAAAATCCATGAAACAACCCGAGATCACCGCCCGCATGATCACCCATGCCCGCGCAGGAAAACGCGTGCTCCGCCTCAAAGGCGGCGACCCCTTCGTCTTCGGCCGCGGCGGCGAGGAAGTCATAGAGCTTGCCAAGGCCGGTATCCATTTCCGCGTCATTCCGGGCGTAACCTCCGGCATCGGCGGCCTCGCCTATGCTGGCATCCCCGCCACACACCGCGATGTGAACAATGTCATCAGCTTCGTCACCGGACGTGATGCCACGGGCGAACTCCCCGTCAGCATCGATTGGGACGGCCTTGCCGCCTCCTCCCCTGTGATTGTCTTCTTCATGGCCCTGAAAACCATGCCCGACATCTCGAAAAACCTGATCAAAGGCGGTAAAAACCCCAATACCCCCGTCGCAATCATCTCCAATGCAACCGTAATTGAGCAAACCGTGGTCGAAACAACCCTCGCCACATACGCAGATGACGTGTCCAAAGCATGCCCCAAATCCCCGGCCATCATCATAGTCGGCGATTCTGTAAAGATAAGGGGCTTGCTAAAAGACTTTCAACAGACTATACAAAACCCCTTAAATATGATGTCTACAGACGCATAAAGAGGACTAAATAAGGATATGAACGTGATAAACGCTGAGAACGCATTTACGAGCAAAGAAGACTACGATGGCACAGGCACGCCTGATAACCCCATCAAAACCGACGCCGTTGTGATTGGCGCAGGCCCATGCGGCCTGTTCAACGTCTTTGAGATGGGTTTGCTCGACATGAAATGTCACCTCATCGACATCCTCGACCGCCCCGGCGGCCAATGCGCGGAGCTTTACCCTGAAAAGCCGATCTACGACATCCCCGCTTATCCCGAAATCAACGGCCAGGAATTGACCGACAAGCTGCTCGAGCAAATCGCGCCCTTCGATCCTGTCTTCCACTTCCAGCAAATGGCGGAAAGCCTGGAGAAAATCCCGACCGAAGATGGCAGCCCGCTTTGGCGCCTGACCACGGACCTCGGCACAGTCTTCGAAGCCAAAGTCATCATCATCTCTGCCGGTGGCGGCTCCTTCATGCCCAAAAAGCCCCCCATTCCAGGTATCGACGAATACGAAGGAAAATCGGTCTTTTATTCCGTGCGCCGCCGCGACCAATTCGCCGGTAAAAAACTCGTCATCGTTGGCGGAGGAGACTCCGCGCTCGACTGGACGCTGAACCTCTGCGACATCGCCGAAAGCATGACCCTCATCCACCGCCGCAAGGAATTCCGCGCGCATCTGGACAGCGTCAATAAAATGCTGATGAAAGAACACGAAGGCGAACTGGCCTTCGAACTGGGACAGGTCAAAGAGCTAAAAGGCGAAAACGGCCAACTCACTTCTATCGTGGTCGAACACAAAGACCCCGAAACAAAAGAAAAGACACAAAAAGAAATTGAATGCGACGTCTTGCTGCCCTTCTTCGGCCTGACGATGAAGCTCGGCCCCATCGCCAATTTCGGTCTAAACTTGAATGAAAATCTGATCCCCGTGGATACAGAGAAATTCGAAACCTCCGAGCCCGGCATCTTCGCCGTGGGCGATATCAACCACTACCCCGGAAAGCTCAAGCTCATCCTGTCCGGCTTCCACGAAGCCGCCCTTATGAGCCGCCAGGCCTTCCGCTACATCTACCCCGATGCGAAGCTGAAATTCGAATACACAACCAGCTCTTCTTCACTGCAGGAAAAACTGGACGTGGACGACAAGAAAGAAGCCAAACAGGCTTAATTCAAAAAACTGTCATTCCGAACACTGCGTAGCTTTAGCGAAGCAGTGGAGGAATCTCATCAACCATCCAAGTAAAAAGATCCCTCACATTCATTCGGGATGACACCATAGAGAGCAGAACTCTTGGTGTTCTTTGTGTCCTTGGTGTTTAAAGAATTCTGTCATTGCGAGCGTAGCGAAGCAATCCAATACCTGTCATTCCGAACGTATGTGAGGAATCTTAACAACTATCCAAACTCAAAAACCCCTTACATTCGTTCGGGACAATTGGTACAAAAAAAACGAAGCACTCCGTGATCTCAGTGTACACTCCGTGTTTCAAAATAGATTGCTTCGCTACGCTCGCAATGACGACAGGATTACCCCTCAAGCCCCTCAAACAGAAGCGTAGAGATATACCGCTCCGCAAAGCTGCACCCCACAGTCACAATCGTCTTACCCTTATTCTCAGGCATCTGCGCCACCTGAATAGCCGCTGCGATATTCGCGCCCGTGGAAATTCCGCCCGGCAAGCCGTCCTGACGCGCCACTTTACGTGATGTCTCAAACGCCGTTGCACTATCAATCTTAATCACGCCATCAATCACCGATTGATCAAGGTTGCCCGGAATAAAGCCCGCGCCAATCCCCTGAATCTTATGCGGCCCGGGTTCACCACCCGAAATCACCGGGCTTTCCAACGGCTCAACCGCATAAACCTGAATGTCCTTGTTATGCTCTTTCAAAACCTTGCCCACGCCGCTCACGGTGCCGCCCGTACCAACGCCAGCAATAAAAATATCGACCTTCCCGTCCGTATCCTCCCAAATTTCCTTCGCCGTCGTCTCACGGTGAATTTGCGGGTTATCGGGGTTATCGAACTGAGAAGGAGAAAACGCATCATCGGTTTCCTCCAAAAGCTGCTGCGCCTTTTCAATCGCGCCCTTCATGCCCTTTTCCGCAGGTGTCAAAACCAGCTCCGCGCCCAAAAACGCCAGCATCTTGCGACGCTCCAGTGACATGCTTTCCGGCATCGTCAAAATCAGCTTATAGCCCTTTGCCGCCGCCACAAACGCCAGCGCAATCCCGGTATTCCCGGATGTCGGCTCAATCAAAACCGTCTTCCCCGGTGTAATCGCGCCCGCGCGCTCCGCCCCTTCGATCATCGCAAACCCGATCCGGTCCTTCACCGAAGACAGCGGATTAAAGAACTCACATTTTACAAGGATCCGCCCGGCATCCTTGCCCAGCTCCTTTTGCAAATGCGGCAACCCGACCAGCGGCGTATTCCCGATTGTATCCAAAATCGAGTCATACACATGC
>CAYGNI010000088.1:0-7748 GCA_964351195.1 uncultured Micavibrio sp. | reverse complement strand
TGGTCAAAAAGAGGATTTGGGTCTGTTGATGCTTCAGCAGGGGTATGTTTCGGCGGACCGAAGCCGGATTTATGGCAGTGTTTTTGAAGAACCGTATATTGGCGCGGAAAACGATGCGCGGCGGAATTTTGCCGGGATCTGGGGCTACGGTCTGGGGGATCAAGGCGGTTCCGGTGGCGGAATCTCTGCTGATTGGCTTTTGATGGCCGGGTTTGTTGTTTTTGGCGCTATGATTGCGGTTTTTGCGATTTTGGCGCTGATCATTATGAAGGGTTTTCACAAGATTACCGATGCGCAGGAACGTAATCTAGAGCTTAGTGGACGTGAGCGGCATTTGCGGGATAAAGAGCGCAGTATTATTGCGAAGATGTTGGATTCCGAGATTAAGGCGAATAAGTCGAAGATTGAGGCGTATTTGCTTGTCTATGAGGAGATGCTGAATTCTCTTAAGGACCCGGACCGGCAGCCGAAGTATAAAAAGGCGGGCGATATTGTGCAAAAGCAGCCAGTGCTCAATCGCTCTGTGTTTGATCGCAATACTGACAAGCTGGACGTTTTGGGTGATGATCTCTCAAGTGAGGTCGTGCATTTTTATGCGCGGATTAAGACTAAGCCTGACTATGTGAATCTGGAGCCTGAAACGCCGCTGAGTGAGGCCATTTCTATTCTTGAAGAGGCGGTGAAGCATGCGCAAAAGCTCAATAAGATTGCGAATGGCTTGATTGATTCCTTCAATGACGGCGGCATGTCGTCGGCGGATTTTGATTACTAGCAGTCTTCTACCATTAGATCTTATGACGTTTAAAAAACACCGACCGGTCGGTGTTTTTTAGCTTTTGGCTTTAGAATAAGGTTTTCTGGTCAGCGCCTGCAGTTGTGCGTGTCTTTTTCTTTTTTTGTGGTGATGTTTTCTGTTTACTCGTAAGCGAGGCTTCGCCGCGGTGGACGTCTATTGTTTCATTGTTTTTGAATTGTAGTGACAGCGCGGCATGGTTTTGGGCGGCGGCGGCAGATGTTACGGCGGTGCCATCGGGCGCGCGTACGAGCGCGTAACCGCGCTGGAGGGTGTTTTCAAAGCTGTAGGCCTCCAGCAGGCTGCTGATGCTTTTTAAGTTTTGCCCGGCGTTTTGGGTGATTTTTGACCCCGTGGCGGTGAGTTGTTCGCTCCAACGCGTCAGTGTTTTTGCAGCGTCATTGAGCAAGGCTTTGGGGTCGCGCAAGGCGGCGCTGTGGGTGATCAGGCGCTCGCGTTTATGGCTTAAATATTGGGTGTAAATGCGGCCCAAAGTCTGGCCGACATGGTCGAGGTTTTGGGCCTTGATATCCAAAAGTTTTGCAGGGTCGCCGAGACCTTTGCTCTGCGCGTCGAGCTTATGGCGGTATTCTGAGAGTGTACGTGTCATGGCGCCGAGCAAACGCTGTTCGTCTTCGAGCATTTGGGCCAAGAGGTTGGCGCGTACGGGGACGGCCATTTCGGCGGCGCCTGTGGGCGTTGGCGCGCGCAGATCGGCGGCGTAGTCGATGAGGGTTGTATCGGTTTCGTGGCCGACGGCGGAGATGATGGGGATTGAGCAATTGGCCGCCGCGCGTACGACGTTTTCTTCGTTAAAGGCCATGAGGTCTTCGAGTGAACCGCCGCCGCGTGCGACGATCAGGATATCAGGGCGCGGGATAGGGCCGTCGGGGGTTAGGGCGTCGAAGCCTTCGATGGCGGCTGTGATTTGTACTGCCGCGCCTTCGCCCTGGACCATAACGGGCCAGACAAGGACGTGGCTGGGCATACGGTCGGCGAGGCGGTGAAGGATATCACGGATGACCGCGCCGGTGGGCGATGTGACCACGCCGATTGTGCGGGGCAGGAAGGGCAGCGGTTTCTTGCGTTCCTGTGCGAAGAGGCCTTCGGCCGTGAGTTTTTTGCGCCGCTCTTCGAGCATTTTCAGCAGCGCGCCTTCGCCGGCAAGTTCCATGGATTCGATGATAAGCTGGTATTTCGAGCTTTTGGGGTAGCTGGATATTTTTCCGGTGCAGATGACTTCCAGCCCTTCTTCGGGGCGCACGGAAAGCTTATTGAGTGTGCCTTTCCAGCATACCGCATCGATCACGGCGGCGTCATCTTTGAGCGAGGAATACATGTGGCCCGAGGCGGCGACGGAAATACGCGAGAGTTCGCCGCGCACGCGTACGTGTCCGAAATTGTCTTCGAGTGTTCGTTTGAGGGAGAAGGCTAATTCGCCCACTGAAAATTCATGTACGTTTGATTGATTAGGGGATTCGGACATGGCATGATGGTAGAATTAAAGCAGCGTGGACACAATATCATTGTGTCCTTTTTCAAATCACTCGAAGGGTCTTTATGACGCGCAAACTTTCCGAATATTTGTTTATGGATGAAGCCAAGGCGGTTGATGGCTTGATGAAGGCTTTACCCTGGGACGGCGTGCGTGCGCAGCGTGTTGGTGAGCAGGCGGGTGAGATTGTTAAGGCGTTGCGCAAGCAAAAGATCCCGATGGGGCAGCTGGAAGCGTTTTTGAAGGATTATTCGCTGGATACTGAAGAAGGCCTGGCTTTGATGTGCCTTGCCGAGGCGCTGTTGCGGGTTCCTGATAAAGCGACAGCCCATGCGCTTATCCGCGATAAAGTTGCGGCGGCGAACTGGCTGGACGCGGCAGGTGGGTCGAAGGACTGGGTTGTGAAAGCCGCCGGGGTTGGTTTGTTCATGACGAATAAGACGCTGGATGGGGTTTTGGCGCGCATTGGGGAGCCGTTTATCCGCGAGGCCATGGTCAAGGCGATGCAGATTTTGGGTAAGCAGTTTGTGCTGGGCGTGGACATTGAGGATGCGGTTCAGAATGCGGATAAGCTGCGCTCTAAAGGCTATCGGATGTCGTATGATATTCTGGGTGAGGGGGCACGTACGGCGGCGGATGCGGAGCGGTATTTCCAATCGTATTTGAATGCGATTACGTATGTCGGGCAGCGCGGATCGCAAGATGAAGCGCGCAGGCCGGGCGTGTCGGTGAAGTTATCGGCGCTGCATCCGCGATATGAATTTGCGCAAGCGCAGACATGTGTTGCGGCAATGGTTGATAAGCTTTTAGTTTTGGCACAGGAGGCGGAAAACTATAATCTCAGCTTTACAGTTGATGCGGAAGAGGCGGATCGGCTGGAATTGTCGCTTGAGGTCATTGAGAAAACCCTGGAGGCGCAGGGTTTGACAGGTTGGGGTGGGTTTGGAATGGCGGTGCAGGCCTATCAAAAGCGGGCCTTGCCGTTGATTGATTATTTGTCGGACATGGCCAAGACCCATCAAAGACGTTTGCAGGTCCGGCTTGTGAAAGGGGCGTATTGGGATACGGAGATTAAGCGCGCCCAGGTGCAAGGATTAGATGCCTTTCCCGTTTTTACCCGCAAAGCGAATACGGATGCTTCGTTTTTGGCTTGTGCGCACAGGCTTTTGTCGGATGACAATGCGTTTTTCCCGATGCTGGCGACGCATAACGCGCATAGCATCGCGGCGGTTATGGATATGGCGAAGGATTTGAGTGCGTCTTATGAGTTCCAGAGGCTGTTTGGGATGGGGCAGGGGCTGTTTGATATGCTTATCAAGGCCCATGAGCTGCCGGTTAGTGTTTATGCCCCTGTGGGGCCGCATTCGGATTTATTGCCGTATCTTGTGCGCAGATTGCTCGAGAATGGCGCGAATACTTCGTTTGTGAACCGGATGTTGGACCCTGGTGCACCTGTGGAGGGGCTTGTGGCCGATCCTGTGGATAAGATTCGGACTCGCGCAGAGGCCCAGCATCCGAATATCAGGTTTCCGCGTGATCTTTATTGCGAGGAAAAACCTGCGCCACGGGTCAATTCGAAGGGGTTGGACCTTTCTGATCCTGATAGTGTGGATGCATTGACGCGCGGGATGGATGGGTTTTTGGGGCGCTATGAGAGTTTCCCTTTGATCGGCGGGAAAGCTTATGCCGACAATGTCGGGCATGAGATTATAAATCCTGCGGATTCCGGGGACACTGTGGGCGATATGTATCCGGGGGATCAGGGTTTGGCGCATAAGGCCGTGCGCGTGGCGGGCGAGGCGTTTGTCGAATGGTCGGGTACGGATGCGAGTATTCGGGCGCAGATTTTGGAGCGTATTGCCGATCTTTATGAAGAAAACCGTGATGAATTGATGGCGCTTTTGGTCCGGGAAGCGGGCAAGACGATGCCTGATGCGTTGGGGGAAATTCGTGAGGCTGTTGATTTTTGCCGGTATTACGCGGGCCAAGGGCGCGAAGCGTTTGCACGCGAGGGCATCTCACTGCCGGGGCCGACGGGGGAGAGCAATGTTTTTACACTGCACGGGCGCGGCGTGTTTGTGTGCATTAGTCCGTGGAATTTCCCGCTGGCGATTTTCACGGGGCAAATCGCGGCGGCGTTGATGGCGGGAAATGGGGTTGTTGCCAAGCCTGCTGAGCAGACGCCGTTGATTGGAATGCGCGCTGTGCAGTTGATGCATGAGGCGGGCATTCCGTACGATGTTTTGAATATTGTGCCCGGTGATGGGCTCGTTGGTGCGGCTCTGGTATCTGAGGCTCGTGTGGGCGGGGTTGTGTTTACGGGCTCGACCGGCGTGGCGCAGGAGATTAACCGCACGCTAGCGGGTAAAGACGGGGCGATTGTGCCGTTGATTGCGGAAACGGGCGGCCAGAATGCGATGATAGTGGATTCCTCTGCGCTGCCTGAGCAGGTCGTGGATGACGTGATTGTGAGTGCGTTTGGATCGGCGGGTCAGCGATGCTCGGCTTTGCGGATTTTATGTGTGCAAGAAGATGTTGCGGATAAGATGATCCGTATGTTGAAAGGCGCGATGGAGCAACTTGTCGTCGGACAGCCCTGTGATTTGGCGACGGATGTCGGGCCGGTGATTGATGAAGAAGCGCGGGCGGCGCTGGTGCATCACCGTGAGGGTCTGCGTGGTTATGGGCGTTTGATCCATGAAGTGCCGGTGGATCAGGCTCTTAAGGATCTTAATAAGGGCGGGGGGCATTTCTTTGGGCCGTGCGCGTTTGAAATTCCGGACCTGAAGGGTCTGCGCGGTGAGGTTTTTGGACCGATCTTGCATGTTGTGCGTTATGCGAAGGCGGATCTGGATGATTTGCTCGAGGAGATTGATGCGATGGGCTATGCTTTGACCTTGGGGGTTCATAGCCGCATTGAAGCGTTTCAGGACTATGTTGTGAACCGAATACGCGCCGGTAATGCGTATGTAAACCGCTCGATGATTGGGGCGATTGTCGGCTCTCAGCCCTTTGGGGGCAATGGTTTATCAGGAACGGGGCCGAAGGCCGGCGGGCCGCATTATCTGCACCGGTTTGCTTCGGAGCGTGTGGTGAGTATTGATACGACTGCGCAAGGCGGGAATGCGTCCCTTGTCACGCTTGCCGAATAAGGGCATTATGCGCCCACGATGAATAAAGAGGATTTTGCGTTATGAAAGTTTTGCTTGTTGGGTCTGGTGGACGGGAGCATGCGCTGGCTTGGGCTTTGGCGCAATCAAAGGATTGTGACACGCTGTATTGCGCGCCGGGGAATGCGGGTATTCGCGATTGTGCGCAGTGCGTGGATATTGACGTTCTGGACATTGACGGCCTTGTGAATTTTGCCAAAGAGCAAGCGCTTGATCTGGTTGTGGTCGGCCCGGAGGCACCTTTAGTTGCGGGGCTGGCGGATCGTTTGAGCGAAGCGGGAATTGACGTGTTTGGGCCGGATGCAGCGGCGGCGCAGCTTGAGGGTTCAAAAGGGTTCATGAAGGATTTATGTGCGAAGTATAATATCCCTACGGCAAGCTATGGGCGATTTAGCGACGTGGAGGCGGCGAAAGCGTTTATCACACAACAAGGGGCGCCGATTGTCGTGAAGGCCGACGGCCTGGCGGCTGGTAAGGGTGTGATTATTGCGGAGAGCGTTGAAGATGCTCATGACGCGGTCGAAGACATGCTGTCGGGCGAGGCCTTTGGTGATGCGGGGGCGGAAGTTGTGATTGAGCAGTTTTTGAACGGTGAAGAGGTCAGTTATTTTGCATTGGCGGACGGGAAGACGATTTTGCCTTTGACCTCGGCGCAGGATCATAAGCGGGCGTATGATGGTGATGCGGGGCCGAATACGGGTGGTATGGGCGCGTATAGCCCGGCGCATTTGATGAATGATGCGTTGGAGCAAAAGATTTTAAGCAAGATTATTGAGCCGACGGTTGCGGGGATGGCGGCAGAGGGCACGCCGTTTACAGGGGTGCTTTATGCGGGGCTTATGATCGTCGATGGCGAGCCGTTCTTGATTGAATATAACGCGCGGTTTGGTGATCCGGAATGTCAGCCGCTTATGATGCGTTTGCAAGGTGACTTGCTTTCGATCCTGCAGGCCGGGGCGCAGGGGCGGTTGGATGAGGTGCGCAGCCAGGTGAGCTGGAGTGCGCAGAGCGCTCTGTGCGTTGTTATGGCCGCGAACGGGTATCCGGGGTCTTATGAGAAGAATACGGTGATTAAGGGGCTTGAGGCGGCGGATGCGCTTCAGGGTGTTCAGGTGTTTCATGCGGGAACGGCGCTGGGCGATGATGGCGAGATTGTCAGTGTTGGCGGGCGCGTTTTGGGTGTTACTGCGCTGGGTGACAGTGTAGAGGCTGCGCAGCGTCAGGCTTATAAGGCACTTCATAAAATCGATTGGCCGAAGGGATTTTACCGCAAAGATATTGGTTGGAGAGCAGTGAAGGCCAGTGACGCGGCCTAACGCTTTGATTTGAAGAACTCTCTTAAAATCTGACCGCATTCTTCTTCCATGAGGCCGTGGGCGATCTCGGGTCTGTGGTGGCATGTGGGTTGTTCATAGAATTTTGCGCCGTGAAGAATGCCCCCACCCTTTGGGTCAGATGCGCCAAAAATGATTTTGCGAATGCGGGCGAAGCTGATGGAGGCTGCGCACATGGTGCAAGGTTCTAAAGTTACATAAAGGTTATAATCCGGAACGCGTTGTTTTGAATCTATGCTGCAGCCAGAGCGGATTGCGAGGATTTCGGCGTGTGCGGTCGGATCGCTTAATTCACGTGTGCGGTTGCTGTCTTTTGCGATGATTTGCCCCGTGTCGGCATGAACCAAAACTGCGCCAATGGGGACCTCATCGCGTTCATATGCTTTTTTTGCCTCTTCCAATGCGAGGCGCATAAAGCTATGGTCGGCGTCTGTGAATTCAAAAGGATCGTGAAAGTTATCTGGCATGGCGGAAGAAAAGCACAAAGGTGAGCGGATTGCAAAACGAATTGCACGCGCGGGGTTATGCTCGCGCCGTGATGCCGAGCGCTGGATTGCCCAGGGGCGGGTGCGGGTTAATGGTGATATCCTAGAAACGCCTGCTTGCGTAGTTGGCCCTGCGGACAAGATTATCGTGGATGGGAAGGCTTTGCCGGGGGAGGAGGCTGTGCGCTTGTTTCTTTATCATAAGCCTGCGGGGCTTGTGACGACGCATAAGGATGAACAAGGCCGTGAGACGGTGTTTCAAAAATTGCCTGCAGGATTGCCGCGTGTTGTGAGCGTCGGGCGGTTGGATTTGAATACGGAAGGGTTGCTGCTCCTTACCAATGATGGCGGTTTGTCGCGGTTTTTGGAATTGCCTGCGACCGGGTGGACGCGCAAATACCGGGTGCGGGTGATGGGCACGGTAGAGCCGAAGCGTTTGGCCGCCTTGAAGGATGGTATTACGGTGGAGGG
>CAYGNI010000087.1:0-8085 GCA_964351195.1 uncultured Micavibrio sp. | reverse complement strand
CACCATACCGGCCGCCTTCGTCAGCCGGGTATCAACTAACGCGAGAGCCAAAATACGCACAGCAATGTATCGCGCCCCGCCGGAAGCCTGAAGCGCACTCCCCAAAGCCAACATAGAGCCAACCAGCAAAAATATTTTACGGTCAATTGCCCGCGTGGCTTGGCGAATATTCAAACACCCGCTCGCAATCATCATGGCACATCCCGTCACCGCCGCCACCGGAATAGATAAAATGCCCGTCGCTGCCAAAGCCACAGTCAGCAAAAAAACAGCAGACGCAATTGGCGCTTTACCCGGTACAGGCAGTTCACGTCGTGATCCCGAAAGCACAATAAAGTCAGGATTATTGCGCAACGCATCCACCGTATCGCGCCGCCCCGTAATAAGCAGCACATCGCCCGCTTCAAGGCGCACGCGCCCCAAACGGCGACGCACCACTTTCGCGCGGCGCTGAATACCAAGAATGATCGTTTTGAACTGACGATGAAAATTAATGTGATCTAAAGACATATCAATCATCCGCGAAGCCGGCGTAATCATAATCTCAGCAAGCACCCGCGTCTCTGCAGTCTTTGTCTCATCCAACGGTCCCTCTTTCGCCTCATCGATGCCCTCCATGACGGAGGCCTCTTCTTCGGATAACAAAAACCCTGGAAATTGAGACAATAAAGTGGTCAAAGTCTCCCGTGTTGCCGCAACAATCAACGTATCCCCTTTTTCAATCACCGTGCCCTCGAATGGCGGTAAGATCAAATGACCACCACGCTGAATAAGCTTTACATTGAGATCACCAAGTTCAGGAAAGCGACCCTCAACACATTCCATACCTATCAATTTACTTTCCTGCGCCGTTTCCAGCTCAGCAATAAATTCCTTTTGCGAACCAACCAAATCACGTGACATACGTAAACGATCCGGCATAAAACGTGGCACAAACAATAAAACATAAACAAAACCAATAGCTGCAAGCATCATGCCCGGCACGACAAAATCAAAAAACTGCAAAGGCGCGTATCCCAACTCCACCATAGCACTCGAGACAAGCAGATTCGTAGATGACCCAATGAGCGTCGTCATCCCTCCCAAAATCGCAACATAGCTCAGCGGAATCATCAACCGGCTATCTGATAAACGCATAGAAGCCGCCAAAGCCTGTACAATAGGGATCGCAATAATCACCAGCGGCGTGTTATTCATAAACGCACTGACCACCATCACGAACAGCATGATCCCAATGACAGCCAACCAGGCAAGCTTTCGATTATGAACAGCAAAAAGCCGCGTCACCATCCTCAAAGCATCGGACTGAATCATCCCCTGCCCCATCACCAACAAAGCAAGCACAGCAATCAATGAAGGATTTGCAAACCCTGCGAGCAGCGTGGCCGCATCCAGCATATTGCGCCCATTCGCGTCTTGCAGCGGAAAGAACTGCCCGAACAACATTAAAGATGTCAGGATGGCAACACTCGTCACCTCGATCGGAAATTTCTCCCGAACAAAAGCAACAATAGCTAACCCCGTTAAGATCAGGGCAAACCACATATGATAGGTTGGATCGATAATGAGATTCACAAATTCGCGCCTACAGACTCGCTAATAATATCTGATAAATAACAAGGCTTCAGACTATTCTCAACGTGAGGCGTTACGCAAGCCCGAGGTTTCAAAATCACTGATATTTTTCAAACCAATACGGAAAAAGATTTCAGTATTATTATCACCAGATTCATCTTCGGTAAGATCTCGGCGGCCCGTCAATGACCAAAAGACGCACTGCCCATAGTAATCCATACCCATGATCACTCTGCGCAAACCAGGATCCGCACCTAAATCTTGAACAGCACCGGTTCTAAATCGCCACTGATTATTCAAGTAATAATTAAGATTGGCCTGAAGCTGCTCACGATTCTCAGTAATTTCTGTTCTATCCAGTGGCTTAGCAAATAAATAATTTGCCGATAACCTTAATCGATCCCAATTCGCCACAGCATCAAACTCATTTCTCGAAAACGTAATATCATCATTATCAAGCTGAAAACGATAACCGACCGTGTAACGGTTCATGTAATTTGCATTCACATATCCCACAATATCCGAATTCTGCTGATCTAGTCCGGAACCGGAAGAAAAAGGATTGCTATCATTATCAAAACGATAACTTTGGCCGGCAAAAATCTCAACTGAACTACCTTCATAACCATGATACCCAGTTAAAACACCGTATGTAGCCCTTGTGCGATCCTCAACAAGATCCGCCCCCGGGAACCTATTCGCATTAAATAAATTGCTAGAGTCAATTTGCACATCCTGAGAGTCTTCATTGGGAATATCATCATTAGCATCAATCTTAGGCGCCGCTGTTAAAGCAACAAGAGGCTCAATCATAACCTGTCCATTTTCAAACGGACGAGCAACCGGATAACTTGAACGCATATGTATCTGTGGGAAAAAACGCGATTCCGTTGAATCTTCACTTCGCCCTGAACCAGCGAATGCAATATTACGATCATTCAAATGATACAGGTCGCCGCGCACCGACGCCTCAACGGTCGACACAAGGCCGTAATCCGAAACCAAACGCCGTTCCCACCCTAAATCAACAGACGCACGGTTCATATCCTGACCGCTTCCATCCCGAAACAAATTCAAATACCCGATCTGCGCATCCCAACGCCCTTTAACCAAGGGAACATCGCCGGGCTGCCCTATGAAACTTGCATAAAGCTCAGGCAGAACCTTCGGCTGATCTGCTTCTAAATCACCAGTCCGCGTATCTTGAAACGCCTGAAACTGTCCCAAAGCATAATTGCGCCCTGAAAAGCGCTCCGCATAGAGCCTGTTCTCCAAAACATCATCACTGGTGATATCGTACTGGTTCGCATATTGATCATCCGAAACATAAGCAATCTCAAGCCCTGATCGCCATTTATCGTTAATGTCCCACAATCCATCGGCAAAAACATGGCCACGTATTTCATCACTCACGGCAACATCTTGATTACCCACACTATCTGTACGGTCCGAATAAGTAAGGCCGCTTTCAAAGATAAAAGACGCATCATCCCAGCGCTGACGATATTCCAGCAACCCCAGCGGCGCCTGCTCCGTCATCGCAATAAGCCCAAGTGTCGCATCTTTATCCGGACCTATCGCCCAATAATAGCTATTCCCGACATAAGCACCCAAATCGCTGCTATATCCAAGCGTCGGCGCCAAAAAACCACTTTTTTGCTCCACAGTCCCATCCGCATGTGAAAAATAGGGCGTGTATAAAACCGGCACATCATAAACTTCAAACCGCGCATTCTTATAAGAAATCCGCGCATCTTCCTCATCATGAGTGACTTTAGATGCCCGCAAACGCCAAGGCAAACGTGCATCAGGGTTGTTCTTACATGGCTCACACGCCGTATAGGTCGCGCCAGACATCACCGTCTCATTGCCGTTTAAACGCTGCCCCGTTTCAGCCGTAAACCGCGATCCATCATTCAGATATGTTTTAAGCCCCTCAACAAAACCGTTCTTCAACTTGTCATTAAATTCCACAGACTGAGAAAAATGAATGTCTCCATTCACTTCATTGAGCACAACATTTCCTGTCGCCCGCACACGATCTTCATTCAGGAAGTAACTAATCTCATCGGCCCGTAAAATACGGCCATCTTGCACCATAATGACGTTACCCGACGCCGTAACAACGCCCGTATCTTCATCATAACTCACATTATCCGCTTGTAAATCAACCGGCGCCTGCTCTCCGGTCTGCGTCGCAGGCCCCGCACTTGTAAACCCCGTCAACATGTTCGAAGTACTCACCGCAGCCTCTTGAGGCGCGCTCAAGAGCTGTTGCGGCATAGGCGCACTAAGGCGCGGAACATCCTGATCATCATCATCTATAGAAAAATCCGAAGAAGCGCCCGTGGATTTCATAGGTGAATTATAGCCCGTCAAAAGCTGTGCCTTCGCAGACTGGGAAACGCCCCCCAGGCAAACAATCAAAACTAAAGTAAAAAACAATCGCATGGATATGCTACTTAAAACAGGGTAACGACAAACTCTTTAAATTCTGCCCGCAGGACCGCCAAAGGGCAAGCGCTTATTTGGGTTTAACCGTTCCGCAGGAAAGAAGGAACATCGTCTCCAAAACCCTTCACGCCGGAATCGTCATCCTCTGCATCATCGCGGCTCTTTTTTGAAGAGGTTTTAGAGGGCTTCTGGGCTTCAGGCTTCTTCTCATCAGTTTTTTTTGCTGGACGCTCTGCCTTCTTGGCTGGACGCTCTACTTTATCAGCAGGCTTTTTCTTTTCCTCTTTGGCCTGAGAACCACCGCCGCCACCAACGTCCTGAACAGGAATAGGCTTCTTAATCAGTTTCTCAATCGCACTGACAAATTTCTCATCATCCTTACCCTGCGCCGCTAATGTCCAGGCACGTCCATTCAAACCGGCGCGCCCCGTACGCCCAATGCGGTGCACATAATCATCCGCATTAAAAGGCACATCAAAATTAAACACATGCGAAAGCCCCGCCACATCAAGCCCGCGCGCGGCAACATCACTGCACACCAATAAGACAATCTCGTCATTTTTAAACGCCTTCAGCGTCGCGGTGCGACTCTTTTGATCCATGTCGCCATGCATCTCGCCCGCATTATAGCCCTTGGATTTGAGCCAGCGCGTCAAATCACCGATGTCGCGCTTGCGGTTACAAAAGACAAACGCATTCTTCACATCTTCACTTTTGAGAATTTGCAGCAAGGTCTCTTTTTTCTTCCGCTTGTCGCTCCACACCAAAAACTGTTCAACATTTTTCGCCGTGGAGGCGGCAGGCGCAACGGAAACCTCTTTCGGGTTGCTTAAAAACTTTTCGGTCAGTTTTCTAATTTCCGGCTGCATCGTCGCGGAAAACAGTAATGTCTGGCGAATGGGTGATAAAAACGAAACAATCTTCTCAATATCGGGGATAAACCCCATATCCAGCATACGGTCGGCTTCATCAATCACCAGAACTTTAATATCGGTCAAAAGAATTTTGCCCCGCTCAAACAAATCCAGCAAACGCCCTGGCGTCGCAATCAACACATCCGCCCCGCGTTCCAGGATTTTAATCTGGTCATTCATCGACGTACCACCGACCAGCAAAGCCTTGGTTAAGCCCTGATATTTGCCGTATGTATCGAAATTTTCCGCCACTTGCGCCGCCAATTCGCGTGTCGGCGTCAAAATAAGAGAGCGCGGCATACGCGCCTTTGCACGCCCACCGGATAAAATCTCAATCATCGGCAAAGTAAAGCTGGCCGTCTTCCCTGTCCCGGTCTGCGCCAGACCGACCAAATCGCGGCCCATCAAAATAATTGGAATAGATTGAGCCTGAATCGGCGTCGGCTCCGTGTAACCGCAATCGGCAATCGCCTTTAATGTTTCCGCAGAAAGCCCTAAATCTTCAAATGACATACTATATTTTTTACCGTATTCTTTCTTGTTCGAGCAAAGTGCTATAGCAAAACGCGCCATAAAGCAAGGATGACAAGACAATCATGCCCCTAAAAGTCGCAATTCAGATGGACCCGCCTGAAAGCATCGACGTCAGCAAGGATTCAACCTATGCTCTGGGCCTTGAAGCCCAAAAGCGCGGCCACAGCCTATTTTACTACAATACGCAGACTTTAAAACTCCAAAAAGGAATCGTAAGCGCATCCTGCGCGCATCTGACCTTTTATCGGGACGAAAACAAACATTATGACCTCGGCCCTTATGAAGACATAGATTTAACATCTTTCGATATCATATTGATACGCAACGATTTCAATGACCCGTTGTCATACACTGCAATGACCCACATCCTGGATCATATTACGGATAAAACACTGGTATTAAACGACCCCACAGGCACCCGGGAATCACCAGAAAAAATGTTGATCACACATTTCCCGGATCTGGCCCCGCCGACGCTGATCACCCGCAACCTTGAAGACATCCGCGACTTTCAAACCGAGCACAAAAACCTCATCATAAAACCGCTCAACGGCTTTGGCGGCATGGGCGTGTATCATATCACCGAAGATGACGATAACCTGTCTTCCGTCTTTGAGATGCTCTGCGCCTTGCATACGGAACCTTTCGTCGTGCAAAAATACATTCCCGAAATCACCCAAGGCGATAAACGCATCATCGTGGTCGAAGGCGAACCGATCGCCGCGCTCCTGCGCGTACCCCAAAAATCCTCCGCGCGCGCCAACCTCGCCGTCGGCGGCAGCGCGCAAATCGGAGAGATCACCGACCGCGACCGCGAAATCTGTGAAGCCCTAAAACCCACACTCATACAGCGCGGCCTCGTCTTTGTCGGCCTTGACGTCATTGGCAATTACGTCACCGAAATTAACCCCAAATCTCCGACCGGCCTGCAACACATCACAAAACTTCAAGGCATCAAATGCGAAGAAGCTATTTGGGATGCCTACGAAGCACGCTATGATGCGTTTACGAGGAAAGCATGAGCATAGAAGAAACGACAGACTTCAAACCAAAATTTGACGATAAAGGCCTCATCCCCTGCATCACCGTTAACGCGGCCACAGGCAAAGTCGCCATGTTCGCCTGGATGAACGAAGACGCTTTAAACAAAACCATCGAAACCGGCGAGGTCTATTACTGGTCACGCAGCCGTTCCGAGCTCTGGCACAAAGGCGCCACAAGCGGCACAACGCAAATCGTCAAAACCATATCCATTGACTGCGATCAGGACTGCATCTTGATTTCCGCCGATATTCAAGGCGCAGGAACAGGATGCCACACAGGCCGCAAATCCTGCTTCTACCGTGACATTACAAAAGATGAAAACGGAAATATCGTCTTAAGCTTCCGCCCCTAACGTCATTGCGAGGAGCGCGAAGCAAATGCTTCGTGCGACGCGGCAATCTTTTTGAGGCATGAGATTGCTTCGCTTCGCTCGCAATGACGATTTGAATTAATGATCGTGCCCTTCATGCACTGCTTCATAAGCATGCGGCACTTCAATGCGCATACCCTTATGAAACACCGCATACACCGTCACATTAATCACAAATAAAATCGTTGCAACCTCCAGCAACCGGGAAGACCGGCGCTTTTTCGGTGTACACGGCTCATGTCCGCACCCTGTATCATGACAATCCACTTTGCGGCTGTGAATAAGCACGCACCACCCCAGTGCAATCAAAATGCCCGAGGCAATGATAATCGGCAGCTCCCAGACATGCAGCCAATCATGGACCACCAACATGCTGACCGGCAAAGCACCAATCAGACCAACACCGACAAGAAGGCTCATCACGCTCACAACAGTCGGCAAAACACAGCAGAAAATATGGCTCGTTTCCGCCAAAATAATCGCAATATTAAGATGTTTCTGAAGTCTTTGCATCGCACTGATCTAAGGGAAAACAGCGTAAAAGACAAGAAAAATCCACTAACCGTCATCCTGCGGCGTGATCGCAGGATCTCTTTGCTTACCGAGAAGATTCTGCGGTTATACCGCAGGATGACATCTCTTGGTGGATCGAAAACATACCATCCTTGATATGCATCTCCACCTTGTCCCGGCCCGACCAGTTATCGATTTTAAGCGTCCCGACAAGGTCAAACGCCGCTGTTCCGCGCTTAAGCAGCGCATCCCCTAAAGGCGTACCCACGGCCCGAAACGCCATGGCCTTCATCCGCGTGCCGCCTTCCCAATCGGAAACCATCACCCGAATATGCGCCTCGCCCACAACATCGGCGTTGTGAACCCGCACATTCTGCAATAAAAACAAAGGCTCCGGAAAATCCTGCCCGAACGGCCCGATAGAATTCTGCAAAAGCCGCACAAAATCAGGGGTAGAACCACTCACACTCACCACGCCATCAAGCGTCGTTACAACATTCGCCTCCTGATTTTGCGCCTGCTTTTCAATATGCGCATAAAGAAAGTCGCGAAACGCCTTAATTTGGTCTTCCGCGACGGTAAAGCCCCCCGCCATCGCATGCCCGCCGCCCTTTTCAATCAAGCCTTCATTCCGCGCATCGATAAACGCCTGTGCAATATGAATACCCGGCACACTGCGCA
>CAYGNI010000086.1:0-8309 GCA_964351195.1 uncultured Micavibrio sp. | reverse complement strand
ATACCCCACAGAGTCCCTGATCTCCGCATCGTCATACCCTTGCGTTTCAAACATCGGCGGAGGCGTATAACCGTTAAGGCCCGCTATCGTATCTTGCGCGAATGCAGGAGAGGCTAATAATGTCAAAACTAAAAAGAAGAGAATCTTTTGCTGCTTCATACAGCTGATCTTAGCACTTTTTTCAAATCTTGGAAAACGGAAGAATTCGCAGCCAGAATACAGCCCGTATCAAGGGGATTGGCTTTATCACTATCAATATCACCGCAAAAACCGCCGGCTTCTCTAACAATCAACAGCCCCGCGGCAATATCCCAGGCCTTGAGATCGCGCTCCCAAAACCCTTCATAACGTCCCGCCGCCACATAAGCCAGATCAAGCGCCGCCGCGCCAAAACGCCGCAAACCGGGCGCAATATCCAGAATCGCTTCATATTCTTTCACAAAGCGTTCTTTCGATGCTTTTGAGCGCCGCGGCGCGCCCGTCGCCAAAGTCGCCTGCATCAAATCCTGACGCCCGGAAACACGAAGCCGCTTGCGACGCATAAACGCCCCGCCATTCTTTTCGGCTGTAAACATCTCATCTTTAACGGGATCATAAATCAAACCGACCGTAATCTCATTATTAACCTCCAAAGCGATGGAAATACACCAATGGGGTATCCCATGCAGGAAATTCGTAGTCCCATCCAAAGGATCAATAATAAAGCGGCGAGAGGAATCAGAGCCCTCAACAACGCCACTTTCCTCCATCAGAAACCCGTATTTGGGCCGCGCATGCTTAAGCTCTTCAAAAATGATCTGCTCTGCACGTTTATCCGCCGCACTGACAAAATCGCCGGGACCTTTTTGCGAAACCTGTAATTGCTCCACTTCGCCAAAATCACGAATAAGCGAACGGGCGGCCTTTTCAGCTGCCTTGATCATCACGGTTAATTCTGGAGATTGATTGACAGCCATTAATCCTTGGCCCGTTCTACAAAAGATCCATCCTCGGTCTTCACAACAATGCGCGTACCCACATCAATATAGGGCGGAACCATAACCTTCGCACCGTTTTCCGCCACCGCGGGCTTATAGGATGTCGTCGCCGTCTGCCCTTTGACAACAGGTTCGGCCTCTACAACTTCCAAAGTCACAGTCTTCGGCAAGCGCACGGCCAAAGGCTCACCTTCAAATGTTTCAATTTCACAAATCATGCCTTCTTGAAGATACGCAGCAGGATCACCGATCAGCTCTTTGTCGATCGCAATTTGCTCATAGGTAGTTTGGTGCATGAAATTGCACCCCTCACCATCTTCATAAAGATACTGGTAATCGTCTTGTTCAAGACGCACCCGCTCAACGGTTTCCTGCGTGCGAAAACGCACGTTATCCTTCGTGCCTGAACGTAAATCACGCATCTCAACCTGCGCTACGGCTGCGCCTTTACCGGGCTGTGAAATCTCGTTTTTCACCACAACGCATAGCTTTCCGTTATATTCAATCACGTTCCCGGAACGCAGCTCAATCGCATTAACTTTCATATTTGTCTTCCACTAAAATCGCTTCACCCAGAGAGTTTAAGCGCACTTGGATATCCTCATCCTCGATCGCGCTCAGCATATCGGATAAAGTCTTTTTTTCGCCTAAAGTCAAGGGGGGCTTTACTTTTTTAGCCCTTAATCTTGTATCGGAATTCACCGGTACACTTACAAAGCGAATGGCGCTGACCCACCGCTCGCCAAAAATATTATTGATCCGCTCCAAAATGAGGTCCTTTTGATAATGCAAAAGCGTGGCATCCGAAGATGACACAGCAATATCAAGGCTGGCCTGCGGCTTTTCACCGTCTTTTTTCTTGCGATAATGGATTTTGATCGGTTGCGCCTTATCCGCCAGCTTTTCCCCGGCAATTTCACGCCAATGCTTCACAATTCTGCCAAGAGCGATATATTTACGCTCAAAGCATTTGCCTGAAACCCGCGCTGTCGATTCTGATATAGGACGCATGACGATTATATAAAACGCTTTCAAATATGACGAACAAGAACTCTTTAACACAGCCCCAAGAATTACGGGGACAAATTCTCGGCTGGTATGATGCTAACGGCCGTGACCTGCCGTGGCGGTATAAAAACGGACAAAAACCAAACCCGTACTATGTCTGGCTGTCGGAAATCATGTGCCAGCAAACCACCGTCCAGGCTGTCAAAGCCTACTATACAAAATTCCTCAATAAATGGCCAACCATCCATGATCTGGCCAATGCCTCAAACGAAGACATCATGGAAGCCTGGGCCGGCCTTGGCTATTACGCCCGCGCCCGCAATCTGCATAAATGCGCCAAAACCATCGCCTATGATATGCACGGCGAATTCCCCAAAACGGCTGAGGAACTCAAAAAACTACCGGGAGTAGGGGATTACACAAGCGCCGCCTTCGCCGCTATTGTTTACCGCGAACCCGTCACCGTCATGGACGGAAATATTGAGCGCATCATCTCGCGCCTGTTTGCCCTCAAAGACCCGTTACCTAAATCCAAACCCGTTTTCAAAAAGGCCGCATCGGCGCTATTCAAAGGCTTTGATGAGCGTCCCGGCGACCTCGCACAAGCTCTCATGGATATCGGCGCCTCCATCTGTATTCCCAAAAACCCGCGCTGCGAACAATGCCCGTTGCAAAATAATTGCCTGGCCAAAGAGCAAGGCATTCAGGCCTCTTTGCCCGTCAAAACAAAGGGCAAAAGTCGCCCGCAAAAATTCGGTGAGGTATACTGGATCACCAATCACAATAATCACGTCCTCTTTCATAAGCGTCCCGATAAAGGGCTTTTGGGTGGCATGATGGCCCTGCCAACATCCTCGTGGGAAACACAAGACAAGCCACTCTCACGCCCCGCAATCACGTCCAACCTTGAAATCACGCCCTTTAAGAATGAGGCCATAGAGCACGTCTTCACCCATTTCGACCTTCAGCTCTCCCTAAAAACCGGCCAATGGAGCCAAAAAAGCGAAATCCCAGATGATTACAGCTGGAAGAACCCCGCTGATATGGCCTCCGCGATGCCCACCGTCTTTAAAAAAGCCTTTAATCTTTTTATTTAATCCCGCTTTCAGGTATAATGGTGAGAAATATAAAAAACATCATAAGCGGTAAAATGATATTCAAATTGAAACACTTAAGCTTAATCCTCGCCGTCATCACGCTGTGCGTAGCCGCGCCGCAAACGCACGCGCAAAGCACACAACAACCAGAGGAAGCCGAAGCCTACAAGTATGAAGACCCAACGCTCGACAAACTCTCGCAGATGTATTGGCGCTTAAACAAGTTCAATTTTGAAACAGATTATTTCGTCGATAATTTCATGTTGATTAACGAATGCCAGATATTCAAAGACTATTATCATAACGAATTTGAATGGCGCGACATTCGCAAAGTCGGCGAAAAATTCATCACTGAAAACATCAATGAATTTCCGCTAAGATTCGAATTCATCCAGCCACTGTCTTTAGCCGAATATGACTTCGATCGAAAGGGCTTCGAAGTTGTAGATGAACATAAAATCAACAACACCCGCATTTTCGAAGTTTCATCGCCCGACCTCTATAAAGACATCTGCAACAATGACACCGCAATTCCTGGCTATCCCCGCGTGCTGCGCATAGAACTCAGTCGACCGCTATCCTTCGATTTTGTCCCCATGGAAGAAGAAAAAGCTGAAACCCTCATTCTTAAAAAATCAAAAGCTTTCAAGCGCCTTGATGAAAGATTCCAGACCAAAAACAGACTCTACGCCTTCCGCGACGGCATTATGGTGATGCAAGTCAAACTCTTCGCTTATAAAGGCCCCGATCAAAACTCACAACACAGCTATAACATAGCCCCCGTTCTGGGCGTTCTAGAAGGGATAGAAATTTATGCCGACCGCGACCGCGAGGACCTTCTTTATAAAGAATCCTTCCGGCGCAAAAAACCGACATCGGATTTCGAAGAAAAAATCCGCGCCAAGTTCAAAGCCAGAAAAGAAGCCCAAAAAGCGAAGAAAGAAGCGCAAGCCGCTGCAGCCGCTAAAGCTGCTCAAGAAGCGCCCGCGAATTAAGCCTTACCGGCCGCGCGAATTTGCTCGCGCAGCGCATCAATCGGCTGACCATCCTGCGAATACCAATATGTCCATCCGTTACAAGATGGCGCATCCTGCAAAGCCGCGCCAACCTTATGAATAGACCCACGCATCGACTCAATCCGGTTCATCGCCACGACGCTGCCATCGGCTTGCACTTTGACCTTATGGCGCTTTTTGGAATCCGTTAAAACCGCGCCGGGCTGCAAATACCCTTGCTCAACCAAGGTCCCGAATGGAATGCGTGGCTGCTCGCGCTTTTGCACATGATGCAATGTGTTGGGATCGAGCGGCTCAACGCCAGCAATACGCTCACGCGCAAACGCAGCATAGCCTTCATCACGCTCCAAACCAATATAATCACGGCCAAGTTGCTTCGCCACAGCGCCTGTTGTGCCCGTACCAAAGAACGGGTCCAGTACCACATCACCTGGCTTTGAAGACGCCATCAACACACGGTACAAAAGACTTTCAGGCTTTTGCGTCGGATGCGCTTTCTTCCCATCCGCATCTTTCAAACGCTCACCGCCCGTACACAACGGTAAATGCCAGTCACTGCGCATCTGCAGATCTTCATTCATCGCCTTCATCGTTTCATAATTAAACGTGTACTTAGAATCCTTGGACTTCCCCGCCCAAATCAATGTCTCATGCGCATTGGTAAAGCGCCGCCCACGGAAATTCGGCATCGGGTTTGTCTTACGCCAAATTACGTCATTCAAAATCCAAAAGCCCAGATCCTGCAAGATATAGCCCAAACGGAAAATATTGTGATAACTCCCGATCACCCAGATAGACCCGTCAGGTTTTAGCAAATCACGCGCCGCAGACAGCCATGCCTTCGTAAACTCATCATAATTCTGCAAGGACTCAAACTGATCCCAATCATTATCGACCGCATCGACTTTGGAGTTATTGGGACGATGCAAATCCCCACCCAGCTGCAAATTATAAGGAGGATCGGCAAAAATAAGATCTACGCTTTGCTCCGGCAATGACCGCATAATATCAACGCAATCGCCTATAAGAATCGAATTTGTGGGCAAATCAAACTTTTGACTCGACATATAATACCTCGCTTAAATTGATTAAGCGACCATGAGTCAAAACCGATTCGCCGTCAAGAAAAAAAGACGATTCACATAACAGAATCAGGACTCTAAAGCAGACTCTTAAACGACTCTATCCCGCGGATTTTAAGGGCTGCGGAACAGGCGGACTCGTCGATCCATGCTGTAAAAAATTTTTCACAGGGCCAAAAGAACGCCGATGATGGATACTCACGCCATGCGCATCAATCGCATCACGATGCTCACGCGTCGGATACCCGACATTGCGATCCCAGCCGTAATGCGGATGCTCTTCATGCAATCGCTTCATCAGCCGGTCACGCGTCACTTTCGCCACAATTGACGCCGCCGCAATCGACACCGATTTACTATCACCCTTCACAACGGCCTGAGCCGGACAAGAAAGATCAGGCGGAATATATTTTCCATCAACCAAACAATGGCCGTCATCCTGCGACTTGATCGCAGGATCTATCTGATTAAAAGCCATCCCCATCGCCTTTAAACTTGCTTGAAAGATATTAATCTCATCAATCTCCTCAGGCGAAATCTCCGCCACCGACCACACAAAATGCTGCGTGATCTGCGCATAAAGCGTCTCGAGCTTCACATGCGAAAGCTTTTTACTATCCGTAATATCGCCGACAAAGGGCAGGGCATAGGCGTCCTCAGGCACATAAACACAAGCCGCCACGACAGGCCCCGCCAAAGGCCCGCGCCCAACCTCATCCAGCCCGAATACAGGCCCGTCATGCACTCTCTCCAACTCAAAATCCGGCATAAACATCCCCTAACGGACCACAATGTTGACATAACAAAAATCATTGTGTAGTTTTCTAAAACAAGCAAATAACTTTAGAGTAATCAATGATGACAGCACAAGCACCCGCAGAAAAACCGCTCGCAGAATTAACAGCAGCCGAACTTCTTCAACAACTCTCCGAGTTTTTAAAATCTATAGACGACAAAGAGCATTTTGCAGAACGAGATAGCTATAGGATGTCTCAAGTCTTTAAAGAAAGACAGCGTCCTGAAATGGAACAAGTTGTTGATCTGTTTTGTCACGAAATTCAAAAAAGGCTTTCCCAACGGGAGGAAACAGCTGGTTTTGTCGGGAGGATGTTTGCAAAGGCAAGTCTAGTATTATCAAAATCGCCTGTAGAAAAAATAGTCCGATCCATACCGGATTTATTAAAAGCGCAAGCAGAGCTGGCAAAAAAAATGGAACGTTTATCGGCTAATGTAATGAAAGAGGATTTTGTATATATAAGATCCACAGGAGAAACAGCGCAGGCAACTCTTGATAAAACAATTTCAGGAATTCAATTAGCCATGCATGGAGAGGCCTCTGTCTCAGGATTAGTTGTTCAATCCAGCAAAGCACTGCGACAGTTCAAAGACTTTATCTCATTTTATAATATGTCTTACAGCAGTAGGGCAGCAGGCCTAAGAATGATGGCATTAGGGTCAGGCGCCGGATTTCATGCAGAAGCATAAATAAAATCAGGCTTTAAGGCTCTTACTCGCGATTTCATAGACATCAGGAGACAACTCTTTCTGCGATAAAATACGCTCGAGAGATGATTGCATAAGATCCTGCCGATCTTGCGTATAGCGTCTCCATTCCCGCAGCGGCGTGAGCAACCGCGCTGCGATTTGCGGGTTGATGGCATTCAGCTCAATGATCGCATCCGCCAGGAACGCATATCCCGATCCATCCACAGCATGAAACGCCACCGGGTTATTCATCGCGAATGCGGCATATAACGACCGTACGCGGTTCGGATTTTTAATATTAAAATCAGTATGTTCTCGAAGATTCTTAAGGTTTTGAATTATGTCCGTACGTATTGATGAAGCCTGCAAAGAAAAGAACTTATCCACAACCAGTGGATAATCTTTAAAGCGTCCATAAAAATCATCAAACGCATCTTCACGCTCCTCGCGATCAATATCCGCAAGCACGGACAATGCCGCCACCCGGTCGGTCATATTATCCGCTTCATCATAATGCGCTTTGGCGCGTTTCGCGCAGCCAGAGCCATGTGTCGATGTCAAAATAGAAAGGACAGTATTACGCAAAGCTCTGCGTCCCATCGCCGCAGGGGAAATCGAAAATTCACCGTCCGGCGCCAGAGCCTTATATAGCTTATCCAAAGCAGAGCGATGTTCGCGCTTGATCGTCGCTAAAAACGCTTGCCGCGCTTTATAAATTGCATCAGGGTCAATCACAGCGCGCTGCTGTCCGATAAAAGCAATGCTCGGCAAAGACAGCTTACGTGACAACAGTGCAGCATCCGTATCCCCATCTAAACCACTCTCAATCAAAACCCCTAAAGCCGCCATAAACTCAGGACAAATATCCTTGGAACCCTCATCAATCAAGACATTCATAGAGCGTACGTATAACTGCTGCGCCGCTTCCCAGGCATTAAAACCATCGCAATCATGCCGCATGAGGAAGATGAGCTCAGAGTTATCCAGATCTGTTGATAACTTCACCGGCGCGGAAAACCCCCGTAGCACGGATGGTACAGGCTTATCCACAATTCCATCCACACTAAAACGCTCTTCCGCCTGCTTCAGATCAAAAACGCGCGGCTCCACCTGCGGTTGGCCATCTGCGCCCAGAAAACCGATAGACACAGGGATATGCAGCGGCTTTTTGTCCGTTTGCCCCGGCGTATCAGGAGTAAACTGACTCAGCGTAAAGCTGTACGTCTTCGTCGCCTCGTCATATTCCCCCTTAAATGTGACTTCCGGCGTCCCCGCTTGAGAATACCAGAGCTGGAACTGTGAGAGATCCACGCCGCTCGCTTCGCTCATACAGGCCACAAAATCATCGCACGTGACCGCTTGCCCGTCATGGCGCGAGAAATACAAATCCGTACCCTTGCGATAATTTTCCGCACCCAAAATCGTGCGCATCATGCGAATCACTTCCGCGCCTTTTTCATACACCGTCATCGTATAGAAATTATTGATCTCAATATATTCCTCTGGGCGAATGGGATGGGCGAGGGGGCCAGCATCTTCGGGAAATTGCAAACGCCTGAGCTGCGTCACGTCATCAATGCGCTGTACGTCACGAGAATTCATATCCGCAGAACACACCAGATCCCTGAAAACCGTCAAACCTTC
>CAYGNI010000085.1:0-8466 GCA_964351195.1 uncultured Micavibrio sp. | reverse complement strand
TTTTTAAGGCCGAAAAAGGCGCGTCCGTTCCACCGGCTGCCGGTGATGCCATTGGCGATTTGGGACAGGCTGGTGTAATGCCGCCCCTGATAATCAAAGCCATCTGCTTTTGTTGTTACGGCATGGCGCGTGCCTTTCCAATTTCGGATCAGCCGCGTGCCCGGCTTAAGGGCGGCGCATTCTTCGTCAAAGCAGCGGGGATTGCGTTTATATTGTTTGACCAGTTGGATAAGCCGGATTTCTTGATCCGGTGCCAGCCTATTTTGTTTTTTAAATTCCAGGCTTTTTTCCATCATGGTTCGGCCAATGCTTTTGTGGGGCTGAATGCCCCAGAGTTCCTCCCACTGTTCGCGCAGCTCTGAAAGTGTTGGTTTTCCTTGCATATGAAGCTCCTTTCGCCTGATCTCCATACACGCTTCCTGTGGCAGAGAAGTCCAGTCTAAAAGCTGTCTTTCTCCTCTTGTTTTTTGATCCAATCGGGGTTGATATCGCCGCTGGGCAGAAGCATCTCCTCGCGGAGCTCTTGCGCGGCTTTTGTCCATTCTTCCATGGTAGGTGCCGTGCGCATATTTGCGGGATATGGATCTTCACCAATGCCAAAAACTTTGGGACGGATGAAATCGGCTTCATCTAAGCGATAAAATCCGTGCGGCTCCATCGGTGATGTCTGCGGGTCCCACACTTCACCCTCCCTATATGGCGTTAAAAATACGCTACCATGGCCCTCCTCACCAAAGCGCGGATGATATGCGCCCTGCATATATTGATAAGAAAAAGGATGGCCGCCTACGGCTTGAAGGATGTCCTGTAGCTCTGTGAGAGATTCTCTGGCCTCGTGCAGCGCCTCGCCTTTTTTACGGGTGTGTATGTGTCCATAGGGCAATTGCCATACTTCGTCTTGCATGGCAATGGCTGGGAGGTCGAGATGCACCCAGCCTTCGTTCTTAGCCAGAAGATGCGCCGTCAGATCATCCTCGTGTTAGCGCTGCATGACGAGCACAATGGCGCCGTCCTTTTTATTATTGAGCCGCTGCAATATGTTGTCATCGAATTGCTGGTGTAGCAACTGACGCGCTTTTGGATCGCGCGCATCAGTTGTGCTGATGGGATCATCGATAATAATGATATCAGCGCCCAGACCCGTTAGGCGGCCATTGATCGGCATAAACTGACGATGACCACCAAAGCTCGTGCAAAGCTTGTTTTTCTTCAGCCCTATTCTGGTGCTGGGAAACAGCGCACGAAAACGCCGCGACTCCATCAATTCCAGGCACGCCGCATCCAAATCACGACCCAGCGCATTGCTTGCGTGCAGGCACAAGAATTTCTTGAGCGGATCCCTCCCAAGCTCCCATGCCGGCCATGCAATGCTGACGCAATGTGATTTCAGCATACACGGCGGCATAGTAATGATGAGGCGTTTAATTTCACCGTTACTTACCTGCGTCAAAGCCCGCGCCATTAAATCGACATGCCAATTATGCTGATACTGCGCATGGGGATGAAGGATGTTGAACGCAAAACGCGTAAAACATGTCAGATCAAGGCGCAGCATGTTCTGAAAATCTTCAATCTTCATCTTTAGGTCCTCCGTCTTCACTGAATTGATTCATGAAATCATCGATGATTTTTTTGTCATCGGGGAAGATTTCAAGCTCCGGCGCGTCATCCATGCTTTTCATGAACGGGATGGCTAGCTTGATCATCTTGGCGTCACCCTTGGCCGCGCCTATACCGATTTGTTCCAGTATAAGCTGACGCAGGCATTTGACTTGTATTTGGCCATCAATGGTAACCTCACGCTCTGTGCCGAACACAGCCTTAATTTCACCCTCGAACGTAGATTTTTTCTTGCGTGGGCGACCAGCCGGATTACCCGACTGGCCTGGTTTAAATTTATGTTCCTCGGGCGGGTTGTTATTTTTGCGCCCATCTTCGCGGTCATTATTACTCATTGTTATTGTTTCCTTGTGTTTGGATGTCATTGAAGGTTTTGCCGGTTTCGGCGTGCACGGCGTCCTGCCCAGTGAAGTCCTGCCAGCGATGGACAATTACGTCACAATATTTGGGTTCAAGTTCCATGCAGCGGGCAGTGCGACCCACCTGTTCGCAGGCAATCAGGGTTGAGCCAGAGCCAGCAAACGGGTCCAGCACAATTTCACCGCGTTTGGTGCAATCCATGACGGCATCGGCGACCAGGGCAACGGGTTTTACGGTAGGGTGCATTTTCAGGTCATCCGTACGACCGAAGCTGTTAACACCGGGGTAATCCCAAACGTTTGTGCGATATCTACCGTATGAAAATCCCATATTGTTATATCATAAAATTTTTGCTAGCTATATAATCCTCATGAGCATGAAGAGTTGTACATCAAAACGGCTAATAGCCAGCCTTGTTTTATTTGCGCTAATATTTGCGCAAATAAGCATTGCTAAGCATGCGCTTCAGCATCCAGATCATGCTTTTTCTGTTGCTGTGTCTGATGTCGTCTCTGATCATGATCAAAATCATGATGATAAACATCACAGCAAGCATAAATGTCCCGAATGTCTCCTAACAAAGTCCTTTCAGAGTGCTTTTACTGCTGATAGTTCATTTGATTTTAATGTTCTGGTTTCTCTGCAAACTTATTCATTTGCAAAAAATGATGTAGCTCAAACCGTCATCGCAGCAAACTATCAGCCCCGCGCACCACCTGCTTTTCTTATCTAAACCAAAACAAATATTTTAAATTTATTTAGATAAGAAAGGACATGTCTCATGTCAAAAAAACTGCTATTGGCGGCCAGCGCGCTCGCTATCTTAAACATATCTCCTGCTTTTGCAGCGGAAGATGCGGACCTTAAAGCCCTTCGAGCGGAAATTGCCGCGATGAAACAGGCTTACGAAAGTAAAATAGATCAGTTGGAGAGCAAGGTGCAAAACCTTGAAACCCAGCAAAGTCAAACGGCTAGAAAGGTTGCGTCCGTTGAACCTGCGGCAGGCAATACTATTCCGGCGACTTCCCAGCGTAAAATCAACGATAACAGCTTTAATCCTGAAATTGGTGTCATTCTGCAAGGGAAGTATCAGAGCTTTTCTGAAGACTCAAGTGAGTTTGCAGGCTTTGCTGTCGGCGAGGAAGCTGAGCGAGGCAGCGAAGGCCTTGGTATTGATGAAACGGAGCTAAATTTCTCCGCCAATGTCGATGACAAGTTCCGTGGTAGTGCAACAGTTGCTCTGCATGAACATGAAGGCTCTACCGAAGTTGAAATTGAAGAGGCCTACGTGGAAACAACCGCTTTACCCTATGGCTTGCAAGCTAAGGCCGGGCGCTTCTTTTCTGAGCTTGGCTACCTCAACTCCCATCACAGCCATGCCGATGACTTTGCTGACCGCCCATTGCCAAACCGCGCGTTCTTAGACGGCAACTATGGTGATGACGGTGTGCAAATCTCTGCTGTTTTACCAACGGACATCTACTCTGAAATCGGTGGTGGTGTGTATCGTGGCGATGACTTCCCAGGCGGCGGCGCAGATGGCGGTGATATTGGATCATGGACAGCCTATGGACGTGTTGGTGGTGATATTGGTGACAATACAAGCTGGCGTTTGGGCTTATCAACCTTGCAAACCGAAGGCGCAGAACGCTCTGCCAATGAGGATGCTGTAACCTTTGACGGTGATAGCGGCCTTTATATTGCCGATGCGCGAATGGTTTACGCCCCTACAGGCAATAATGCCGAGCAGGAAATCATCTTACAAGGTGAATATTTCGTGCGGGATGAAAACGGCACCTATGACGACACAGATGCCGGAACAGGTGCAATTTCTTATGACGATTCCCAAAGCGGCTGGTATGCACAGAGTATTTACAAATTCCATCCGCAATGGCGTGTCGGAGCTAGATATAGCCAACTTTATGCAGGGGATGTTCCGGCAGGACTGGTTGGCAGCGCGCTTGATGATGGTGGTCATGATCCATGGTCGGCATCAGCAATGGTGGATTGGACGAACAGCGAGTTTTCTCGGGCGCGTTTCCAGTTTAACCGTGAAGAGCTAAGCGACGGTCAGGAAGACAATCAATTCATCGTGCAATATATCATCAGCCTTGGCGCTCATGGTGCCCACGCTTACTAGGAGGATATAGATATGAGAAAATTTTTCGTTCTCATAGCCGGATTGGGGGTGCTTATTGCATCCCCATCTTCCGCCTATGCCAAAGTCAATGTCTTTGCCTGTGAGCCGGAATGGGCAGCACTGGCCAAAGAAATTGGCGGTGATTTGGTTGATGTGACTTCGGCCACAAATGCGCAGCAAGATGTTCACCACCTCCGCGCCAAACCCAGCCTTTTGGCCGCTATGCGTAAAGCCGACCTAGTGTTTTGTACGGGGGCCTCTCTGGAAGTCGGCTGGCTTCCGATCCTGCTTAAAAAGACTGGCGGACCGGACGTGCAACCAGAAACGGTTGGATGGATTATGGCGTCTGATTATGTTGAAAAACTGGAAGTGATGCAAAAGGCTGATCGATCCATGGGGCACGTTCATCCAGAAGGTAATCCGCATATTCAGCTTGACCCAGCCAATATTCAGACCGTGGCAAAAGTTTTGGCTGACCGTCTGTTTTTGATCGACCAGGACAATGTTGAAAGCTACGCGCAAAACTTAGATGCTTTCACCAAAAAATGGACGCAAGCCATGCAACGTTGGAATAGTGATAAAGCATCCCTGAAAGGTAAAAAAGTGGTTGTATATCACAAGAGCTGGGCATATCTGCTCAAGTGGCTTGGCATGAGCGATGTGGCCTCATTGGAACCAAAGCCGGGCATTCCGCCAACGGCGTCCCATCTTGAGGATGTTTTAAAAGCCATCCAAGGGCAAGAGATCAGCGCCATTATCACAACACCGTATGAAAATGAAGACGCAGCAAAATGGTTGTCTCAAAAATCAGGCATTCCGGTTGTACCGCTTCCATTCACCGTTGGTGGCAGCGATAAAGCAAATGATCTTTTCTCACTCTTTGATGAAACGCTTCGACTTTTGAAAGGCACATCATGAACTTTGATGTTGATATGATCACTATTCTCGCTCCGGCTTTTATAGCCGGGGCGATTATTGCCCTTGCCCATGTACCACTTGGAATTGAGGTTTTGAAGCGCGGAATTATCTTTTTAGATCTGGCTGTCGCACAATTTGCTGCCCTTGGCATGGTCGCCTTTCACGTATTTTTTGAAAACCATGATATGGCGCCGAAATATGCCGCCGCTGGATCTCTGCTGTTTGGCCTTGGGCTAGCGCTATCCTGCGCTCTTGGCCTTCACATGCTGGAAAAACACTCTGGCCGCTATCAAGAGGCACTCATCGGCTCTGCCTTTATCTTTGCAGCGTCATTAAGTATTCTCATTATGGCTGGCGATCCGCATGGCGGTGAGCAGATGAAGGATATTCTGGCCGGACAAATTCTTTGGATCACATGGAGTGATTTATTGGTTTTCGGCCCTGTATTTGTGATTGTGGCGTCTATTTGGTTTTTCCTAAAACCCCATAGATCCCGGCTGTTCTATATCGTCTTTGCGCTCAGCATTCCATTTTCAGTCAGTCTGATCGGGGTTTATCTGGTCTTTGCCAGCCTTATCCTTCCAGCCCTTGCTACGATAAAAATACTTAAATTAAGAGTTTTTACAGGATATATGGTTTGCATTACGTCTTTTGCACTCGGTTTGATTGGATCTTATTTACTAGATTTGCCATCAGGAGCCACAATTGTTATGGCGATGTTTTTTGTCGCGCTATGTTGCCATTTTTCGCAGCGAAGTGATAATTGAGGCCAAAATTATTTATTTGATCATATGAAACCATACTCAAATCTCTCTAAAACCTATGTATTATATAGATGAAAGAATCATTACTTAAAGATGTGTTTTTGCAAGCTGGTCTATTTCTTATATTGGCCGCACTCATTATACCTATCCTGCGCTATTTCAAAATTCCCGTAGTACTGGGGTATTTGCTCGCCGGAATTGCGCTTGGCCCCTATGGCTTAGGAGCGATGATCGAACATTTTCCGATGCTCGAGGCGCTCAGTATTAAGGATGATAAAACGCTTAAAATTTTGGCTGAGATCGGCATTGTCTTATTGCTTTTTGTCATTGGCCTCGAACTCACACCACGCAAGCTTTGGCAAATGCGCAATCTGGTGTTCGGGCTGGGCGGCGCGCAAGTTGCAATCACTGCACTTGTTGTTGGCAGCATTGCCTTTTTATGGGGCAACACGGTTCAGGTTTCGTTATTACTTGGTTTAGGGTTGGCGCTTTCCTCCACGGCTATTGTTATTCAATGGCTCCATGAACAAAAACTCTTTTCCTCTCATGCAGGCCGGTCAAGCTTCAGCATTCTTTTGTTTCAGGACTTGGCCGTTATTCCAATATTATTGCTGCTGACCATTCTTAGTTCCGATTTGGGCGATAATGTTTTTCAGTTTGTTTCATTTTCTCTATTTAAAATGTTTGCCACAGTTTTGTTGATTTATTTTGCCGGAAAATGGCTGCTCAAACCGCTATTTTTATTCGCAAACACGCATGGCGGTTCTGAAGTCTTTATGGCCTTGAGCTTGCTTGTTATTGTGACCAGCGCTTCAATTGCCTCTATGGCCGGTCTTTCCATGGCTTTGGGTGCTTTTATTGCGGGCTTGTTATTGGCCGATACGCAATACCGCCACGAGATTTCCTCTTTGATTGTTCCGTTTAAAAGCATGTTACTTGGAATTTTCTTCTTATCATTCGGAATGGGTATTAATTTACTGTTTATAACTGAAAAGCCTCTATGGCTTGGACTCTCGGTGATCGGCCTTATGATGATCAAAGCGGTAATCATTTTTGTGCTTTGTAAAGTCTGGAGGCTGACAACAGCGGTATCAGCAGAGAGTGCTATATTGCTCTCCCAAGCTGGAGAGTTCGGGCTTCTGGTGGTTGGCAGCGCGCTTACCGTGGGGTTGATGGAAGAATCTGTCGGGCAATTTATGCTGATCACAGTTGGGACCACTATGTTTATTACCCCGCTGATCGCGCCTTTATCACGCAGAGTTGGGCAGATCCTAGAAAACAAAGACCATGCCAATAAGAATTATCACGCCAATCAAGTAGAGGATTTGAGCAAGCATATTGTGATCTTTGGATTTGGTCGTATTGGGCAGGCCGTAGCTCATACGCTATGCCGCGAGGGTTACGAAATCCTTGGCTTTGATAAAAACATCGAGCACGTCAATCATGCACGGTCGGAATCAAGGCCCGTCTATTTCGGTGATGCTACGAAGCAAACAACCCTGAAGGCGGCCCATCTCGACAAGGCACTCTGCGTTACCATCACGCTGGATGATCCCGATGCTACACGTTCAATTATTCAATCCATACGTAAGATAAATAGCATAATCCCGATTATTGTACGCACACATAATTCTACCGATATGGAGATATTTGAGCAAGACGAACACACCGATGTCATTGCCGAGCATCTTCTCATCAGCAACATATTATCGGAAAAAATACTGAGCTATTGTCAATTTTTTACAACAGATAACAAAATCTAAACTGGCTGTGTCCGTACAATAAACAGCTCTAGAAATCCCATTGCGTGCGCAAGTTATAGATTGTTGGGTCATCATTAGCAACAACGGCATTTGAATCTGTATTTACATCAATGATATTTCCCATGACGCGAACATGGTCGTTTAGGTGCCAGTTGATACCGAACATATTGCTTTTAAGTTCACCGCCCGTGATGCCTGCGCCAGCATCATTGAGATCAAGGTTTTCGTGGCGAGCAACTACTTCCCAGGCACCCCATCCTCCATTTTTCAGGCTGAAAGGATAGTTAGGTTTTACACGACCAAATGAGCCGGGCTTACCTATGTATGGAAGACTTTCACCAGTCAGGAAATAGCCCGCTTGAATATAATAACCATCAAAATCAGCATCTGAGGCGCCGTTATCACGACTCATGCTTGTTTCGAAATATTCAGTTTTTAAGCTGAGTGGTCCCAAAACACTGGCCAATTCCAGATTATAAACATTAATTTCATCGACATCATTGATATCGCCTGTATCAATGGCGCGTGGGCCATCCCCGGTTGTGCGAACACGGAAACGCGGCGCATCCGTAGGGCGACGATGGCTAAGGCCTGCGCCAACATGCAAGATCTTATCCGTTTCGGCATTACTCAAGCCAAGCACATTGGCCGAGCCACGCAGATCAAAGGAGATATCTTCATCATTGCCTGTATCGTCATTACCTGGATCTTCACCAAAAAATGCCTGTTGACAGTGACCAATTATCGCCGCCACTTGACGCAGCGAAGCCTAGGATTTCACTTCTTGTGAAGGCGTTTGAGGGGCCAGACCTCTCAATAAGTTGAATGTTATTGGAGCTTGTAACATTTTGAAGGCCGAATTGAGGCTTATGGTTACCAACCTTCAAATCCACACCATCAA
>CAYGNI010000084.1:0-8735 GCA_964351195.1 uncultured Micavibrio sp. | reverse complement strand
ACCGTGATCACCACGCATATCACCGAGATCATCAAAGACAATATGCCCGATCTGCTCAATTACGCAGAAACACAAAAGCTGCTCGACGAATTGCCGCCGGAATATCAAAAGCTGGTGGCGGATGTTATTCCGGGCAAGGTTTCTGTCGGCGGATTGCAGCGCGTTTTGCAGAACCTTTTGTCCGAGCGTGTTTCGGTGCGCGACTTGCCCGCCATTCTCGAAGGCGTGGCCGAGGCTTCGGCGTTTACCAAGAATGTTGCGCATATTACCGAGCATGTACGCGCGCGGCTTTCCCGTCAGCTTTGCGATTCCAATACCAATTCGAACGGCATGATGCCGCTGATCACCATGTCACCTGATTGGGAGCAAGCGTTTCAAGGCGCGCTTATGGGTGATGGGGAGGATAAGCAGCTTGCGATGCCGCCCTCACAGCTGCAGGAGTTTATTTCGGCGGTGCGGGAGCGCTATGATGAAATGTCGGAGATGGGGGAAATCCCTGTCCTTCTCACCTCGCCCGCAATCCGGCCCTATGTGCGCAGTGTGATTGAGCGGTTCCGTCCGCAAACGGTTGTGATGAGCCAGAACGAAATCCACCCCAAGGCGCGGATTAAGACGCTTGGTCAGATATAGGCGCGCGCAAAACGGGTTGATAACTCCCCTACCCCTCTGGTATTGAAGTTGCAGACATTCTATACTTTCAATTGGAATCCCGTTTATTCACGGGGCAGATGAGTAACTTTCTATGCGGCTAAAATCCTTTTATGCCAAAACAATGACAGAGGCGATGCATATGGTTCGTGACGAGCTTGGAGAAGATGCCATTATTGTCGCCACACGCGAGGAAAAAGGTGGTCCTTCGCGCGGCGGGTCTGTGCGCGTGACGGCGGCCATTGATACGCCGTATCATGATGAAGATTTCGATGATGCATATGGCGGGGATTTTGGCGATGATGATTATGGTGACCCGATGATGGATGATTTGGCGTTTGAGCCAGAGACGAATACCAGAACGCGTTCACGGCGTGACTGGCTGCAATATGATGATGAAACAGAAAATGCTGCCATTGTGGAGGACATCACCGATGCGCTTTTGCGTCATGCGGTCACCGAAGATGTGATGGACCACATCTTGTCGTGTGCAACGGTGGTGGGGCTTGAGAGTTCCGGCATTGCGCTGATGGCGGCGATTGAGCATCTGTTCAGCTTTACACCTTTGCCAACCGAAGCCCATAACAAAGCCTTGATGATGGTTGGACCGCCGGGGTCAGGCAAGACTTTGGCCGTCGCCAAGATGGCAGCGCGGGGGGCGATGAACGGCCTTAATATCGGCGTTGTATCCACGGATACGGTGCGCGCGGGCGGGATTGAGCAGTTGCAGTCCTTTACGAACTTGCTGCGCATTGATTTGCAGCGCGCGGGCGGGGCGCAAGATTTGCGCGCTATTCTGGCCGATCTTCGAGATTGCGATCAGGTTTTGATCGATACGGCGGGGATTAACCCGTTCGACAAAGATGACGTTAAGGTTCTGGCGCGGCTCATTGGCGCGGCGGAGATTGACCCGTATGTGATTTTACCGGGCGGCGTTGATGCCGAAGAATCCGGAGAGATGGCGCGCGTGTTTTCCACAATCGGCGTGCATGCGATGATCCCGACACGGATCGACATGGCGCGCAGGCTTGGCGGGCTGCTGTCAGCTGCGCATCAGGGCGGGCTTTCTTTCGCCGATGCGAGTAATACGCCGAAGGTTGCTGACGGTTTGATTTCACTTTCTCCGAAAAATATGGCAAAACTAATAATGCCTTCCGCTTTTCGCGAGAACTCCAGCGCCGAAACACCGCAAAGTTACCGTAAAGCAGGACGGGCATAAGGGATAAAAAGACAAAGCCATGAACAGTTCAGACGTTAAACAGCAGACTCAGACAGGCGGCCCGGCGATCCGCAAGGGCCGGAACATTATTGCCGTGGCCAGTGGTAAAGGCGGCGTGGGCAAAACGTGGTTCTCGATCACGCTGGCACATGCGCTCTCGCTCATGGGCAAAAAGGTGTTGCTGTTTGACGGTGATTTGGGGCTGGCGAATGTGGATGTGCAATTGGGGCTTATGCCCAAGCGCGATTTGAATGACGTTATTCGCGGACGCCTTAGTCTGGATAAAGTCGTGCAGCGATATGAAGAGGGTAACTTTGATATTGTTGCGGGGCGCTCCGGACAGGCTTCGCTTTCCTCTCTGCCCTCTCAGCGTTTGGCGATGCTGCGCGATCAGATTTTGGAAGTTGCGGATGATTATGATGTTGTGATTTGCGATTTGGGTGCGGGCGTGGACCGTACCGTTCGGATGCTGTCTGCGACCGCGACCCGCACGATTTTGGTCACCACAGATGAGCCAACATCGCTCACCGATGCCTATGCGTTTATTAAGCTGGGCAATGCGGCGGGGATGTCGAAGAATATCAGCATTGTGGTGAATATGGCGCCATCGGAATCCGAAGGCGAGAAGACCTATAAAACTTTGCTCAAAGCGTGTTCCAACTTCCTGCGCCTGAAGCCGCCTTTGGTCGGTATGGTGCGTCATGACCCGAAGGTGAAGGAAAGCATTCGCCACCAGACACCTTTGCTTATTCGCTCCCCCAATACGCAGGCGGCGGGCGATATGGAAGATATCGCCACTGAGGTCTGGTCGCAAATCCGCGAAGCGCAGCGCGCGCTGGCGGGGGCTTGATCATTCACACTAAAGCTCTTCGTTTATTAACCTCTTCGCGTTAAAATGAAATATGGCCGAGTCAGGATTTCCATCACTGCCGACGGGTGCGAATGTATCCAAAAGCTCCTCAAGCACGATCAGCAGCGCCGAACAGCCGGGGCGCATTCTTAACATTCCCGATGACGTGCGCGCACAGGTTGCGCAGGAGCGTAGGCCTTTGCGCCTGCAGGGTGAGGTTGTGCGCGTGAATGACGACAATAGCGTGCGGGTGCGTACGCCGCGCGGGGATGTCGATGTGCAGCTTCCGCCGCCGGATGCAAAGCGCCCTGCTCCGCAGCCTGGGCAACGCGTCGAGATTGAGATTCAACCGCCTGCGCGCCAAGCGCCTTCATCTAGTACGAGCGTGAATACACCCTCCCCTTCGCCGTCACGCCCGGCGCCAGAGAGTGCGCCGCAGCCGCAGCAAGTGATTGTCAGAGCTGCGCCATCACGGGGGGCCGGGTCCGCACAAACTGCGCAAGGTGATGACAGGGCGTCGACACTGCGCCGATCGGATACACCGGTGAATATTCGCCTTCGTCCGGAGCAGGCACAAACTTTACCTGCCCGCGCGCAGACGCAAGATACACGCCCGCCCGCGCAGGCCAGTACGCTTCAAATACAGGGGTTTCCAGACCCGGGAAGTCTGATCCGCCTGGAACCACTCAGTGCACAGGCCGTGCAACAAGTGATTACGCAGCAGACCGCGCTGCCGCCTGATATTACCGCTCAAGTTTTGCCTGCGGCGGTGCAGAGTTCAAACATCGTAGTGCCTAGTGTTAGCGTTTCCCCTGCCCAGCCTGCATTGATAGTGCAGCAGCCTGCTTTAACGCCCCTGCCCACCGTGCAAATTCAAAGCGGCGTTGATGCGTTACAACCTTCTACTCCCACGCTGCAGACATTAGGGTTTCCCGATGCGAGCGCTTTTAATGCCCTGCAGCCCGCGCCTCAAAACCCGCTCGTCTCTTCGGCGCTGATCCCCAGCGCGACATTTCAGGCACCACAAGTGCTGCAGGCCGCGCAGCTTGTTAACGTGGAAGAGGGTTCATTTACGCCTGCACTGGCGAATGAAGCCCCGTCCTCGCCGATTCCCGGCGCGACGCTGGATGCGCGGATCACGAAGATTGATGCGCCTTTGGTGCAGATTACGCCGCCGCAAAGCACAGCTCAAGCGCAAGCTACAACCTTGCCTGTTTCTTTATTCCAAAGCGCGCCGACAGAGGACGGCATTCCCCTGCCGCAGACAACAAATCTGGCGAGCAGTGTCATTCAAAATCAGCAAGCCGGGCAGGTCAGCGCGCTTGTCGTCGGGAAAACGGATTACACGCTGCCTGTGCTCGTGTTTTTTACGCCTACGGCTTACAGCGCTTTTCCGGCGGGCGTTATTCCGATCTATCCTTCGGATGAGGGCTTTGCACTGACATTTCCCAATGAAAACATTCCTGTAGGCTCGCAAATTCATCTTACGCCGCAAGCGCCCGTCATCAGTGCGGTGACGGCGTTGCCGCTGACCGGGGCGCCATTGCAAGCGTATTTGATGCCGCAAAACTGGCCTGTGATGGAAGAGATTTATCAGTCGTTGGCGCAAGTTGCTCCGCCCGTAGCGCAGGGGATGTCCGCGCATGTCCCTTCTCCGTCTGTGCCCGCGCAATTCGGTGCGGCGGCGCTGTTCTTTATCAGCGCAGTGCGCGGCGGCGATATACAATCCTGGCTGGGGGACAAGGCTGTGGAGGCTTTGCGGCAAAGCGGGAAAGGCGGGCTGCTGACGCGCCTGGGGCAGGAGGCCGGATTGCTGAACCGCACATCAGCCGACCCCGTTGGACAGGATTTTCGTGCGGTGAATCTTCCCATGTTCTGGGAGGGCGAGATGCAAAAGATCGCGCTGTATTTCCGGCATGAGCAAAATGCACAAGGTGATGACGAGCAGCAGGGGCAAAAAGGCACACGTTTTGTGTTTGATTTATCGCTGAGCGCGATGGGTAAGGTGCAGGTGGACGGGCTGTTCCGTCCGGTGTCGCGTGACGGGCCGCGCCTCGATGTGATCTTGCGCACGCAGGAGCATTTTTCAGGCGCGATGCAGGCCGAAATGCGGCGAATGTATACTGATGCGTTGCGGCCTTCGCAAGTTGGTGGGGAGTTGTCGTTCCAAAATGCCGGTGCACAGTGGGTTACAATTCAGGCAGATCAGGAAAGATCGGTGGGTGTGGAGGCTTAGGCCTCGTCCTGCTTTCGCCTGTACCCTTCAATCGCGATTTCATCGAGCTCATCGGAGAGCTTTTTTTCCAGCTCCGCGCGTTCTTCATCGTCGCGGGCGTTTTGTGTTATTTCCAGCTTTTTGACCTCGGCGAAGGCTTCACGCATATCTTCGCGCGCGGTATCAATTCGGGAGTTTAGTATTTTCATCGCATCTTCGATTTCTTCGACGCGCTCTTTCACACTTTGGGAATACGGGCCGAAATACGCCAACATTTCAGGGCCCATATCAGAGAGTTTTTCGCGCTCTTCCTCAAGGTTTTTAAGAAGTGTGGCTTTTTGATTTTCGTAGTCTTCAGCCTGACGATACAGCTCGGCTAGGAATTTTTGTTTTTGCTCCAGCGCGTGGCGGCGCACGCGGATCAACGGGTTCAAATCATTCGCCATAGCTCATTCCTATGATCGCAGCAAGGCGGGCGAAGGTTTCGTCGATGGTTGTGCTGTCGTCTTTGTGCTGGGCGAGGAAATCCTCAATTTCAGGGTATATCGCAATGGCCTCATCGACATCGGGATCAGAGCCGCGGCGATACGCGCCCAAACGAATAAGCTCGGCCATGTTTTCGTAAGATGTGATAATTTGCTTGGCGCGTTTAATGATCTCGTTTTGTTGTTGGTTCAGCACGCCGGGAATGGCCCGCGAGATCGATTTCAAAACATTAATCGCAGGATAACGCCCGCGATCTGCGATTTCACGTTCCATGACGATATGCCCGTCGAGGATCCCACGCGCGGCATCAGAGATGGGTTCGTTGTGGTCGTCGCCCTCCACCAGCACGGAGAACAGGCCGGTGATATTCCCCTGCCCCGGAGCGCCGGGTCCGGCGCGCTCCAGCAGCCGCGCAAGCTCACCGAATGTGGTGGGCGGATAGCCTTTGGAGGTTGGGGGCTCACCGGCCGAGAGGCCGATTTCACGCTGCGCCATGGCAAAGCGGGTAATAGAGTCGATCAGGCACAGGACCTGTTTGCCTTGATCGCGGAAATATTCCGCCACTGCGAGGGTGACATAGGCGGCTTGACGGCGCATGAGAGCTGGCTCATCGCCGGTGGCAACAATAACGACGGAGCGAGCCAGTCCATCGGGGCCGAGATCATCTTCGAGAAACTCCTGCACCTCGCGGCCACGTTCTCCTACCAGACCGATGACGGAGACATCAGCGCTAGTGTAACGCGCCATCATAGAAAGTAGGACAGATTTTCCCACGCCCGAGCCGGAGAAAATGCCCATACGCTGGCCCTGACATGTGGCCAGAAAGCTGTTGACCGTGCGTACCCCCAAATCCAGCTGCTTGCCCATACGTTGGCGCGAATGCGGCGGCGGGGGTTTGTTTTTGAGCGGCACGGGGTGACCGCCTTGTGGCAATGCCCCGAGGCCGTCGATCGGCTGACCCAGACCATTAATGACGCGGCCCAGCCAACGCTCATCGGGCAGGATGATAGGCTGTGTGTCCTGAATAATCGCTTTGCAGCCAAGGCCCACCCCTTCGAGTGTGCCGAACGGCATCAGCAGCGCGTGACCGTCCTTAAACCCCACGACTTCGCAAGGGATGTCTTTGGGGACGTCCGGCACGGCTTTGTTGGGTTTTGGGCGTAAATGACAGATTGAACCGATGGAGAGCGCCCCGCCGAAACCCGCAATTTCCACGAGCAAACCGAGAATTTTTGTCACCTCGCCATAGATTTCCCGTTCAGGAACGGTTTCCACGGCGGCAATGGCTTTTTCTGAGAGACGATCCATGGGGGTAGTATGGCACAGCTTTTATACGCCGTCATCCTGCGACTTGATCGCAGGATCCTGGTGTTTTTAACTACGGAGAACACAGAGAGCGCAGAGATACATAGAACGCAGTGACTGCAATAGTGCGTCATTGCGAGCGCAGCGAAGCAATCCATGAGTTGTTCTTGATAGCCCTGGATTGCTTCGTCGCAGGCTCCTCGCAATGACGAGAGCGCGGAAAAGCTTGATTTTTTATTATGTATAATATAGGGTTTATTTTTTAATTTAATCGAGAAAAACAATGTCGATATTGGTTATAACAGATTTGCAGAGTCAGAGAGAACCTGAATATGCGTTCCTAACGGGGTTAAAAGAAACTTTGGAAAGGTATGGGCATGATAAGATTATCGTTACAAGCCATGATTTAGATTACCAAGCTATATTTGAAGACCCTCATCATGACATTGAGTTGATAGTATTTGATATGAGACGTTCTCCAAATAATACAGCTTTAGGGCAACTTACAGAAAGAAAATTTAATATTCCAATCGTCTGTCTTTTAGCTTCAGATGCCGTTATTACTGCTGAAGAAAAACATCTTGCTGGAAGCTTAATTATTGCACTTGTTAAAGCAAATAGCGCAAGCCATCGCGCTCTCGCTGAAACTGTTGATATAGCTGTGAGAACAAGAAAATATGCATTCGTGAGGCCATTTTATTTACCTGGCGATTTAGCTCCTGAACCCTCTCAAAAATAAACAATTGTTAACGGCGTTAATATTTGTTAAACTATTTATTAATAATGTTTAACGCGGGTGGATACCTGTTTGCGTTTCACCATTGGTCCCACCCCGCCCCCCATAAAACGGGAAACAAACTGACGAACCTGAAAAGCATAAAGGAATCAATATCATGCGAGTCCTCTTAGTCGAAGATGATACCTCAACCGCCAAGTCCATTGAGCTGATGCTCAAATCCGAAGGCTATATCGTGGACACCACAGATTTGGGTGAAGACGGCCTGGAAATTGGAAAAATTTACGATTACGACATTATTATTCTGGACCTGATGTTGCCGGATATGGACGGATATGACGTGCTGAAAGCGCTGCGTGATTCCAAGGTTGAGACACCTATTCTTATTCTCTCCGGTCTTACCGAGCTTGATAACAAGATCAAAGGTCTTGGTTACGGCGCGGATGATTACCTCACTAAACCGTTCGACAAACGCGAGTTGATTGCCCGTATTCAGGCGATTGTGCGTCGCTCTCAAGGACACTCACAAAGCATTATCGAGACCGGCAAGGTTAAGGTTAACCTCGATACACGCACTGTTGAAGTGGACGGAAGCCCGCTCCATCTCACCGGCAAAGAATACGGTATTATTGAGCTTTTATCGCTTCGCAAAGGTACAACCCTTACGAAAGAAATGTTTCTGAACCATCTTTATGGCGGTATGGACGAGCCGGAAGTGAAGATTATTGACGTATTTATCTGTAAGCTGCGTAAAAAGCTTGAGGATGCTGCGGGTGGGGAAAACTATATCGAAACTGTTTGGGGACGCGGCTATGTTCTTCGTGATCCGAACGGCGCCGAGGCGAAGAAATCACAAGCGGTGAATGCATAAGCTTTCCCACAATGTGTGAATAGATTAAAGCACCCGCCCTTAAAGCGGGTGTTTTGCTGTGTGGAATTTGCTATGAATTAATTTATGTGGAACGTTCCAAACATTTTGACCATCTTGCGCATGGCGTTATTGCCGTTGATGATGGCGTGCTTCTTTTATGAAGGCACGGTTGGTGCGGGTGCGACGTGGGGGTGCTTTGCGCTTTATGCGCTGGCGTCGCTGACCGATTTCGTTGATGGGTGGTGGGCACGAAAGTTTAACCAGATCAGTGCGTTTGGTACATTTCTTGACCCCATCTCTGATAAAATTTTTGTCGGGGGTTTGCTGGTGCGGCGGGTCGGGTTTGGGCGGCTGGGAGGGGTGGGGGTGGGTGCGGGGCGCGGGCGGTTAGGCCGGGAGTGTGTG
>CAYGNI010000083.1:0-8804 GCA_964351195.1 uncultured Micavibrio sp. | reverse complement strand
GCGGATTGTGAAGGAATTTGGTGCGGGGCTTGTGTTTTCCGAGATGATTGCCAGCCGCGCGATGATCCAGCATTCGCGTGAATCCCTTAAAATGAGCGAAAGTTATGCGTGCGAGTTCCCGATGGCGGTGCAGCTTGCGGGGTGTGAGCCTGCGGTGATGGCGGAGGCGGCGCGGATGAATGCGGAAAAAGGCGCGGATATTATCGACATTAATTTTGGCTGTCCGGTGAAGAAGATCGTCAATAAAATGGCGGGTTCTGCGTTGATGCGTGAAGAGGCTTTGGCGGTTGAGATTATGCGTGAGACCGTAAAAGCGGTGTCTGTTCCCGTGACGGTCAAGATGCGTCTTGGGTGGGATGAGATGAGCATCAATGCGCCGTATCTGGCGCGGTGCGCGCAGGATGTTGGTGTTCAGATGATTACCGTGCATGGGCGTACGCGTAACCAGATGTATAAAGGATCGGCGGATTGGGCCGCTGTGCGCGCGGTGAAAGAGGCGGTGGATATTCCCGTGATTGTGAATGGCGATATTCTGAGCAGCGAAGACGCCAAGCATGCTTTAGAGGCTTCGGGCGCGGACGGGGTGATGATCGGGCGCGGTGTGCAGGGCAAGCCCTGGGTTTTGCGTGATACGATTGCGTATTTGAAAGGGGAGGCATTGCCGTCTGCGCCGTCGGGGGCGGCGCTGCATGCGTTGGTACGCCGGCATTACGAGGATATATTAGAGCATTACGGCGCGCATAAAGGGGTGGCCTTGGCGCGTAAGCATTTGGCGTGGTATTGCGAGGGTATGCGCGATGCGGCAGATTTTCGCAGGAGTGTTAATACCATGACAGAGCCGGAAGCGGTGAAGGCCGCGATTGATGGGTTCTTTTTGGGTGGGCAAGCGCTGGCCGCTTAATGTATGCGGTGTTATTTTACCCTAATTTTATCCCTCTGATTTCTTTCATTTTTATTGACATGGGGCGTGCAAAGTTGCATAAAGCGCTCACGTTTTAAGTATAAGGAATAAAAATATGTCACAAACAACCTCTGCCAAACCCGCAGAAGTCGAGAAAAAGTGGATTGTGGTTGACGCTCAGGACGTTGTCCTTGGCCGCCTTGCCAGCATTATCGCGCTTCGTCTTCGTGGAAAGCACAAACCCAGTTTTACGCCGCATGTTGATGATGGCGATAATGTTATTGTTATTAATGCCGAGAAAGTCCGTTTGACCGGAAATAAGCGTCAAGGCGATATTTTCTACTGGCACACCGGTTATCCCGGTGGGATTAAGCAGCGCACAAAAGGGCAAATCCTTGATGGGAAGCACCCTGAGCGCGTTATTGAGAAAGCTGTTCAGCGTATGTTGCCTAAAGGACCTTTGGGTTACAAAACGTTCAAGAACTTGCGTGTATACGCCGGGACTGAGCATCCGCATGAGGCGCAGAATCCTGAAGTTCTGGATGTTGCCGGTATGAACCCAAAGAATAAGCGATAGGAATTAAGAGACATGGCTAAAAAAGACACAGACAATAAAGACGCAGAAGCGGTCACAGATCTTAAGGATCTTGGTGCAGCGGTGAAAGCGGAAGCGGGGGCTGGTGCAGCCGATGCTGCGGATGCCGGATCAGAAGCGCCGGCAGTGGATGCAAAGCGTGAATCACAGATTGATAAATTAGGGCGTGCGTATGCGACGGGCCGCCGTAAAGATGCGGTCGCGCGCGTTTGGATCAAAAAGGGTAGCGGCAAAGTGACCGTGAATGGTCGTGATCAGGCGAAGTATTTTGCGCGTCAAACACAGCGTTTGATCTTGAACCAGCCGTTCCTGATTACCAATGCTGTTGGTCACTACGACGTGATTTGTACAGTGAAAGGTGGCGGTCTGTCTGGTCAGGCAGGCGCGGTACGTCACGGTATTTCACGTGCGCTTGAGAATTTTGATCCTGCGAACCGTCCTGCGCTTAAGAAAGCTGGCATGCTTACACGCGACAGCCGTATTGTTGAGCGTAAGAAGGTTGGTAAGCATAAAGCGCGTCGTACCAAGCAGTGGGCTAAGCGTTAAATTTGCACCTGTACGTCGTTACTCTGCGGTCTCGGTGTGCTCACGTATATTTTATACGCTCCGCGCACCTCGCCTTGAGTGCCTAGTACAGTCACAAATTTATCTGCTTATAGGTATAACAAAAACGCCTTGTCTTCGGATGAGGCGTTTTTTTAACTCTTAACTTTCACATAGCTGCCGGGGGCGGGTTCGATGGGGGATTTGATCTTGCGGGCTGCAATCTTTTCTCCGCCGAAATCTTTGATCCAGTTTTGCCAGTGCGGCCACCAGGAGCCCGCGTGTTCTTTGGCGGCGCTCATCCAGTCTTCAGGGTTTTCAGGTGTTTGGCTGGCGCTCCAGTAACAGTATTTCTCCTTGCCCGGGTGGTTGACCACGCCGGCGATATGGCCGGAGGCGGCGAGGGTGAATTGCCTAGGGCCGCTAAGGTGCTGTGTGCCCTGATATGTAGCTTGCCAAGGAGCGATGTGATCTTCGCGGGTGGATAGGAAATAGGCCGGGGTTTTAATCTTTGTGATATCGATCGGCGTATCGTCCATCGAGATGCCGCCTTTTTGCACCAGAGCGTTATCGCGGTACAGTTTTCGCAGATAAAAGCTGTGCATAGTGGCGGGCATATTGGTTGGATCATCATTCCAATACAGCAAGTCAAAGGGAAACGGTTCCTTGCCCATCAGGTAATTATTGACGACAAAAGACCAGATCATGTCATTGGCGCGCAGGAGGCTGAAGGTTTGTTGGAGCTGTTTTGCCTGCAGGACACCGGTCTTTGCCATTTGCTCGTCCATGATTTTGAGTTGTTCATCATCCATGAAGAGTTTCATTTCCCCTGCATGCTCAAAATCCATAAGCGTGGTGAGGAAAGTTGCGCTGGCGATGCGTTTGCTTTGTTTATTAGCGGCAAGATAAGCCAGTGTTATGCTCAGCAATGTTCCGCCCAGGCAATACCCTACGACATTACAATCGGGTTCATCGGTGATGCTTTTTATGCTGTCCAAGGCGGCGATGACACCTTCATGCATGTAATCTTCGAAGCTTTTTTGCGCGAGTTTTTTATCTGGGTTAACCCAAGAGATAACGAAAACCGTGTGGCCCTGTTCCACCGCCCATTTGATATAGGAATTATCGGGGCGCAAGTCGAGAATGTAGTATTTATTGATCCAGGGGGGAATAACCAGTAGCGGTCGTTTATAGACATTCTTCGTTAGCGGTTCATATTGGATCAATTGTATAAGGTCATTTTGAAAGACAACCTGGCCGGGGGTAGTGGCGATATTTTCGCCGAGCTTGAAAGCTTCATAATTTGTGGTGCTGATTTTGAGTTCACCATTGCCGCGCTGTAAATCCTCAATCAGGTTTTCAAAACCGCGGATGAGGTTATCTCCGCCTGTGCGGATTGTTTCCTTGATGACATCGGGATTGGTCATGGCGAAGTTTGTTGGTGAAAGCGCGTTTGCATACAGGCGTGAGGCGAAGGCGAGTTTTTCTTTTTGCTCAGGCGTCAGACCCTGAGCATCGCGGATGCTTTTGTCCATCCATTCACATGTCAGTAGGTAGGATTGTTTGATGAAATCAAACATCGCGCTTTCGCTCCATTCCTGTGCTTTGAAGCGGCGATCGCCTTGATCAGGGGTGATAAGCGGGGAGACTTTTTCGCCCATGAATTTGCGGGTGCTGTCTTGCCAAAGCTGGAGAGCTTTTTGCCAGTAATCGGTTTGGAGTTCCCAGAACTTTTCGGGGTTATTCCAAAAGCTCTCCATGTATTCAGCATAGGCTTCGCGGATGTTGAGGGGGTCGAAATTGAAATCTTCGTAAATATGACTTTGTTTTTCGATGAAGTCTTCGAGCACGGGCTGCGCACGTTCGTATGCTTCGATTACCGAGCGGGTGAATGCGATAGGGTCGGGGATTTTGACATCGTCCTCATCCTTTTTTTCGTCTGGGCGATTCTTTGTTTGGTCGCTCTTTGGCGCGCTTGCTTTCGAATTCTGCTTTTTCATGGCCTGGGTCATTCGAGGTTTTCCCTTAAAATAGTACATTCAAAACTATTTTTAAACTGTTGAAACGCAAAGAAAAGGCGGATGTCGCCTGAGGAGTAAAAGAGATACAGTGTTTTTATATTCTCTGCAAGCTTGAAAGCTTGTGAGCGAGTGATCTAAAGTATTGGCATCCTTATAACACTTATGAGTATAGCCTTTATGCAGATCAGATCTTTTTTAACCAAAACTTTGCTTTTGTGGGCGGTGCTTTTGCTTCCTGCGTGTTCGTATTTTGATAGCGAACCCGTTAATGTTTCTAGCGAGCAGGTTGATTTGATGGAACCTACGGCGCCGTCAGAAATTACGTTGAGCGACGCGGTGCGTAGTCGTACGAATGGCAGCGTTGAGATTTATGATCTGGATGCGCCGATAGGTGAGGATATTCCGCAATACGTGCCTTCGCGTTCGCCGTCTGTGCAGCCGAGTTATATTCAAACCGATCCGATGGCTGTGGAGCGGGAAGATATTTTGAATCAAATGACACCAGTGGAACAGATGGGCTATCAATCTGATGCTTATAATCCGGGCGTTGAAGAGGAGATGCAGCGTGCGGGTGCCCCTGCGAGCTGGAATCCTGATGCGTCTTTGCCTCCGTCCATGCCAGAGCCTTCTGCTGAACCTTCGTCTGCACAAGTTCAGCGAGCGCTCACTCCTGATGAGGAGGGTTTGGTTGTAGTATATTTTGATTACGGGTCTGCGACATTGTCCGTAGGGGATGTGGATAAGCTGAAAGGGCTTGCTGCGCGTTTTGATCCTGCACGCGGGGTTGGGCTTGATGTTATGGGGCATGCGAGCGTTTCATCACAGATTGACGACCCTGTTGCACGAAAAGTCGCGAATTTGAAGGAATCTATGGACCGGGCCTTCGCTGTGGCAAGGGTTTTGATTGAAAATGGCATACCGCCAGAAGCTCTGCGGGTTTCGGGGTGGGGTGAAGTGCGCCCGCCGGACCCATCTTTAGGCTATTCGGGCGATTTAAATGACGATTCCATGCTAAGACGGGTTGAAATTTTCAGCCAATAACGGCAGAAATAGGCCAGCAATCACATTTTTAGATAAAAGGACATGAATATGAGCAATCCTTTCCGTTTGGGAATTGCAGGTTTGGGTACGGTTGGCACGGGCGTTGTCAAAATGGTGCAGCAGCATGGCGATGTTTTGGCAGCACGTGCGGGGCGCCGTATTGAAATTACAAGCGTGTCTGCGCGCGATGCATCGAAAGATCGCGGTGTTGACTTGTCCTCCTATGATTGGGTGGATAATGCGGAAGATCTGGCGAATAGCAATTCGATTGATTGCGTTGTTGAGCTGATTGGCGGGTCCGAAGGGCTGGCGCTCAATTTGGTGCGTAATTCACTGTCCAAGGGCAAGCATGTGATTACCGCGAACAAAGCTTTGCTGGCGCATCACGGGAGCGCGCTTGCGGGATTGGCGGATGACAATAATGTCAGCCTTGCGTATGAGGCGGCTGTGGCGGGCGGTATTCCTATTATTAAAGCTTTGCGCGAAGGATTTGCCGGGAATGATATTCAGGCTGTGTTTGGCATTTTGAACGGTACATCGAATTTCATTTTGACCGAGATGCGTGAAACGGGACGGGATTTTGCCGATGTTCTCAAAGAGGCACAAGATTTGGGCTATGCCGAGGCTGATCCGTCCTTTGATGTGGATGGGGATGACGCCGGGCACAAGCTTGCGCTCTTGGCGGCGATTGCATTTGGTACGAAGCCGGATTTCAAATCTTTGAAAATGACCGGTATTCGCCATATTACATCGGTTGATATCTCTTTTGCGACCGAGCTAGGGTATCGGATCAAGCTTTTGGGGATTGCGCGCAGAGTTGGCGATAAGGTCATGCAGGTGCTTGAGCCTTGCCTTGTGCCGGTGAATAGTAAGATTGGCGGGGTTGAAGGCGTTTTCAATGCCGTGCAGGTTGAAGGTGATTTTGTTGACCAAGGTTTGTTGGTTGGGCGCGGCGCGGGTGAGGGGCCGACTGCGTCTTCTGTGCTCTCGGATATTCTCGATTTGGCGCGCGGGACGCATATTCCAACCTTCGGTATTCCTGCGAATGATTTGAAAGACCCTGTCTGGATTGATCTTGGTGAGACTATCAGCAGTTATTATCTACGCCTGAATGTGCTTGATAAGCCCGGCGTTATTGCCGAAATCAGTGCTATTTTACGCGATCATAATGTGTCGATTGAATCCTTTATCCAGCATGGGCGCGACCCTGAGCAGCCTGTTGCGCTTGTGATGACTACGCATGAAGCACGGCAGGCGGACATTACGTCAGCCTGTGAAGCGATAAAGACCCTTGGATGCGTCAATGATGAACCATGTTTGATGCGCATCGAGCCATTAGAGTAGGATTAAAAATGAGCGAACCACAGAAAGTTAGTGAAATGCCAGTAGAAGATGCTTTAATGGACCGTAATCTTGCGTTGGAAGTAGCCCGTGTGACCGAAGCGGCGGCGTTGGCGGCCTCAAACCAGGTAGGGCGCGGGGATAAGGTTGCGGCGGATCAGGTTGCCGTGGATGCGATGCGCGATGCGCTGAATTCCTTGCATATTCGTGGGCGCATTGTGATCGGTGAGGGGGAGCGCGATGAAGCGCCGATGCTCTATATCGGTGAGGAAGTTGGTGACGGTAAAGGGCCGCGCGTTGATATTGCGCTCGACCCTCTGGAAGGGACCGATATTACGGCGGCGGGCGGGCCGAATGCTTTGGCGGTTGTTGCGATGACGGATGAGGGCGGGTTTTTGAATGCGCCTGATACCTATATGGACAAGATTGCCGTGGGTCCGGGGATTGATCCGAATATTCTGGATCTGGATGCGCCGATTGGCGATGTGCTTACGAAGCTGGCCAAGGAAAAAGGCGGGAAGATTGGCGAGTTGACCGTTTGTATTCTTGATCGTCCGCGGCATGCGGATTTGATTAAGGGGGTGCGCGAGGCCGGGGCGCGGATCAACTTGATCGGTGATGGTGACGTTTCTGCGGTGATTGCAACTACAGACCCTGATACCGGGATTGATCTTTATGTCGGGAATGGCGGCGCGCCGGAAGGTGTTTTGGCTGCTGCGGCGCTGCAATGCACGGGTGGTTCTATGTTGGGGCGTTTGGTGTTTAACACGGATATTGAAATTGAACGCGGTGAGAAATGGGGCATTACGGATTTTAATGCGATTTACACCACGGATGATCTGGCAAAGCCCGGTAATGTCATGTTTGCGGCGACCGGGGTGACCGATGGTTCGATGTTGCGCGGTGTGCGCCGTTATGCCGGCGGTGCGAAGACATCGACGATTGTCATGCGTTCGAAATCAGGGACGGTGCGCCGGATTGAAGCGACGCATAATTTTCGCCGTAAGGACTGGATTAAAAATATTTGATTTAGCCCCGCAGGCTAAAAAAATTCACCACCAAGAGCACCAAGGTCACCAAGTTTTTAACTTTCTTGGTGTGCTTGGTGTGCTTGGTGTTTAAAATACTTTCATGTCCGATTCTTTATCTTTTAACAAAGCGCAATGGGAATTGCCTGATGTTGATTTATCAACAATTGAGCATATTGCGCGGCAGTGCGAGCTGCCCGAGATTGCGGCGCGGATGCTGGCTGGGCGGGGACTTTCGCTCAAGGATATTCCGGCTTTTATAAATCCAACCCTAAAAGAGCATTTGCCTTCGCCGTTTTTTATGGCGGGGATGGAGGTGATGGCAGACGACATTGCGGATGCGGTTTCGGAAGGGCGTAAATTTGCGATATTCGGGGATTTTGACGTGGACGGGGCGACGTCTTCGGCCTTGTTATACCGGTTTTTGAAGCATTGCGGCGTTGATGCGCCGATTTATATTCCCGGGCGTTTGACGGAAGGATACGGGCCGAATGTTGATGCGTTGCAGACGCTGCGCGATGACGGGGCGGAGATTTTATTTTTGCTTGATTGCGGGACAACGGCGTTTGAAACGGTGCGTGCGGGCACGAAAATGGGGCTTGAGATTGTTATTCTTGATCACCATGAAGCGGAGGATGCTTTGCCAGACGCCAAGCATGTGATTAACCCGAAGCGCAAAGACGATACGAGCGGCCTTGAGGTTTTGGCGGCGGTGGGCGTGACGTTTATGGCTTGCGTTGCGATTAATAACAAGCTGCGGGCCGCTGGGTTTTTTGAGCAAAATGGTATTGATGAACCCCAGTTATTAAGGTGGCTGGATATTGTGGCGCTGGGGACTGTGTGTGACATGGTTCCGCTTTTGGGCGTTAATCGGCTCTTTGTGCGTCGTGGTTTTGAGGTCATGCAAAATACGCAAAACATTGGTTTAAAAGAGCTTATTGGTGTTTCGCGCATAAGTGACCCTTTAGCGCCGTATCATGCGGGGTTCGTTTTGGGGCCGCGGATTAATGCGGGATCGCGCGTGCATAAATCCGATCTTGGGGCGCGGTTGCTCGCCACCGATGATGCGGCGGAGGCGAATGAGATTGCCTGGACGCTCAATGATTGCAATGACAAGCGAAAGGCCATTCAGGCGGATATGGAGCGTGAGGCTCTGGCGATGGTTGAAGCGCAGGGGCTTGATCAGCATCCGTTGATTTTTGTAGCGAGTGAGACGTTTCATCAGGGCCTCAGCGGGCTTGTGGCGGGGCGTTTGAAGGAAAAATACGGGAAGCCTGCGGTTGTGGTGTCGCTTGAGGATATTGATGGGCGTATTGAAGGCCGAGGCTCAGGGC
>CAYGNI010000082.1:0-8834 GCA_964351195.1 uncultured Micavibrio sp. | reverse complement strand
ATTCCATCGGCAATTCCGCATCCCATTGCTTGCGGTCATCTTTGCGCATAATGAATTCATACGCCCATTTATACGGCAGACGAAAGAGCCGCGTGCGCGGAATACGCTCGGGTAATTCTTCCAGGAAGAACCCGCCGCATCCGGGGTCCTGACGCGGGCGCGCATGCTCGGCATACCACATCAAAAGCTCGGCTTCCGAAAGTTTGGACAAATCCTTACCCGTACTCGGTTTATCCGGCATTTCCATCAAAACGAATTCATCGGGCGGTGGCCGCGCATAATCGCGGATAAACATGCTCCCGCCTTTTTTCAGCATCTTAAAATGCTTGCGCAGTGTATCGGCCACAATCCGTTCGTTATAACGCGAACCTGAATACACCTCGTGCAGGATATAAGAGTTGATAATCGCATCGAGCGTACCCGCCTCAAAAATCTCGCTCGACACATCCCCGACTTTGAAATCGAGGTTAAACAGCTTGTATTTTTCCTTGGCCTTATTGATTTGCCGTTTGGATTTATCCAGTCCTGTAAACTTCAGCTTCGGACAGATCGCGGCCATCGCATAGGTCATCGCCCCGTCATCACAGCCCATATCCACCACCTTCGCGCCATCGGGCAACAAAAGATGCGATACGGTAAACCATGCCTTGCGGATAATTTCCGGCTCCACATCTTTGAGCAAAAGATTGCGCTTTTCACGATGGGATTCGGATGTCTCGGGTGTTAAACTCTCTTCAGCCATATAAACAATGCTTTTCCCGCGAAAGCAGGAATCTTAAAATTAAAAAAGATCCCCGTTTTCACGGGGAACGCAAGTAAGAGTAAGCTTATACCGCATAATGAGATATAAAATCAAAACAATCATGGAGCGCGGGCTCGACACAATTCTACCGCCACGCTGTGTCGTGACCGGAGACATTGTTGATAAACAGGGCATGATCAGCCCGCAGGCCTGGGCGCAGATGGACTTTATCCGTGATCCCATGTGCGCCAAATGCGGTGTCCCCTTTGGCTTTGAGGTCGATGGCTATGAAATGGAAGGGGGCCTGCAATGTGTGCAATGCCTTGATTATCCTCCGCCTTTCGCAAGCGCCCGCGCAGCCCTCAAATACAACGATCACAGCCGCGATCTTATCCTGGGCTTCAAACATGCGGACCAAACCCACGCCGCCCGCGCCTTTGTCCCATGGTTGAAAATGGCGGGGAGCGAGATGCTGGGGGCCGCAGATGCCCTCATTCCTGTGCCGCTGCACCGCTGGCGATTGCTTAAGCGGCGCTATAACCAATCCGCCATTATGGCGGCGTATTTGGGTAAAGAATGCGGCATTCCTATACTGCATCAAGCATTAATCCGCACCCGCGCCACGTCTACGCAAGGCCATTTAAGCTATGCCGAGCGCAAAAAGAACGTCAAACGTGCCTTCACCGTCCATCCGCGCTACCAAAGCGATATAAAGGATAAAACACTGATCCTCATCGATGATGTGTACACAACGGGCTCTACGGTCAAGGAGTGCACAAAAGCCCTCCTCAAAGGCGGCGCGAAAGCGGTTCATATCCTAACACTTGCCCGCGTTGCTAGGTTGGAATAATTCTATTCTTGTCATTCCGAACGCGTAGCGGAGGAATCTTATCAAATATCGTTTAGCAAAGATTTCTCCATTGCTGGCGCAATGTTCGAAATGACAAAACCTCCGTGGCCTCCGTGTGCTCCGTGGTTCAAAAAACTACAAAGCCAGCCCCTTCGCCAAACGTCCCTCATCCACAGCCGGTGCCAAGCCGACCCGCATCGCAAACCGTTTAAGCGGTGGGATATGGGAAAGCGTCTTCAGCCCCATATGACGCAAACCTTTAATCGCCTCGATATCGTTGCTGACAATGCGGTTCATATGGTCGACCCCAAAGACGCGGGTTTCAATGTCGAACCTGCGTCGGCGTGCATAAGCGTACAAAACTGTTTTAGCCCCTATATCCTGCCCCAGCCGCGCCGCGTCAATCACCGTCTCCGCCAACGCCGCAACATCGCGCAAAGATAAATTCAGCCCCTGCGCTGTAATCGGCGACATCACATGCGCCGCTTCTGCGATTAAAGCAACACGGGCCGCCGTAATAGACTTCGCTTTCACGGAACAAAGCGGCCAGCTTTGCGGCTCAATCTCCATAGTAATCCCGCCTAACAAATCCCGCATTTCACTGTGTAGCGTCTGCTCAAACTGAGCCTTTTCCATCGCCATGACCTCATCCGTGCGCGCAGTTTTATTTACCCATACAATGCTACTTTGATTGCCCGGCAAAGGCACAACGGCCAAAGGGCCATCGGGGCGGTGAAACTCGGTTGAGGTGTTATTGTGCGACCGGGAATGATTAATCACGCAAGTGATAGCACTTTGGTCATACTGTTTTTTCTCGGCCGCAATACCCGCTATTTCCCGCACTTTCGAATTGCGCCCATCCGCACCAACCAATAATGCGGCTTCAAGGGCTTGATTGTCGTCCAAAACAACGCAAACGCGATTGTTTGAAACGGAATAGTTTACCAATTTAACACCCAAATAAAACGCAATATTGGTTTCAGCCTGCGCGGTTTTAAACAAAGCCGCGCGCAAAGCATTCGCCGGAATGTTAAATCCGAATTGCTCTTCCCCGATATCGCAAGATTCAAAGGCTTCTTCCACAGCCTCACGCCGGCTTACATCCACCAGATTCATGGTTTTGAGCGGATTGGAAATATCGCCTAGAACGGGCCAAACCCCTGTAGCACGTAATATGTTGAGCGAAGAATTCATCAACGCAACCGTACGTCCGCTCAACGTGTCATCGGACAAAGCCGTCTTGTCCGCAGGGTCAACAATCGCAACGGATAACCCGCCGCGCGACAATAGGATCGCCAATGCCAATCCCGCCGCGCCTGCGCCCGAGATAACAATATCTGTTTGCTTATCGACCATTGCTGCACTACCTTTTCTTTAAAGAATGTCATCCCGAGGACGTTTACGACGAGGGATCTCAAGCCAGTGGATGAGATTTCTCACATGCGTTCGAAATGAAAGCTTAAATGTAACTCATAAAGGAGAACCGTCCATGGCGAAAGTTGAAATTTATTATTGGACCACATGCCCATATTGCGCGAGAGCGCGCGGCCTTTTGGATTCCAAAGGCGTAGATTATGAAGGTTACGACATCACAGGAGACGAAGAGGCCCGCGCCAAAATGGTCGAGCGCACCGGCGGCCCCAAATCCGTACCGCAAATTTTTATCGATGATAAGCACATTGGCGGTTGCGATGATTTGCATGATCTCGACGCTAAAGGTGAATTGGATAAATTGCTGAATGTCTGACACGCCGAAAGCCACCCCCTTGAGTGTAGCGTGCGTCCAAATGACAAGCGGGGCTGACATCGACGAAAACCTGAAAAGCGCAGAAGGCTATATTCGTCAAGCCGCAGAGCAGGGCGCGGAGCTTATCGCGACACCTGAAATGACGGATTCTATCCGCCGCTACGCCAAAGACAAACGCGCAAATGCGAGCGATAAACCGGAGCCGCCTTTTTCTGCGTTGCCTAAAGAGTTGAATGTCTGCCTTTTGCTCGGCTCTGCCGGCGTGAATGTTGCAAATGACAAACTCGCCAACCGCTCTATGCTCTTTGCGCCCAATGGCGCAACCCACGCATATTACGATAAAATCCATATGTTCGATGTAAGTCTTTCGCGCACAGAATTCTATAACGAAAGCAAAGAATACGAGCCCGGAGATCGCGCGGTGGTGGCGGACTGTCCGCATGGTGACAGGGCTTTTAAACTTGGCCTTGGCATATGCTACGACCTTCGCTTTCCGCATTTGTGGCGCGATCTCGCCAAGGCCGGGGCGCAAGTCCTAAGCGCCCCCGCTGCGTTCACCGTTCCCACCGGTCAGGCCCACTGGCAGGTGCTTTTGCGTGCCCGCGCCATCGAAACAGGCAGCTTCGTTATCGCCCCCGCACAAACTGGTGAGCACGAAGGCGGGCGTAAAACATGGGGCCATTCGCTCATAATCGACCCTTGGGGAAAAATTTTGGCTGAAAAACAAAGCGATATCGGTATAATCATGGCGGACCTTGATTTAAACGAGGTGCAAAAGGCGCGCGATGCAATCCCCGCATTGACGCATGATCGTGAGTATAAACTGGAAAGCCCATGAGCAAAAAAGACCATAAAGAGAATACCAAGCTGGCCCATATCGGAACCGCGCCTGAAGAATATTTCGGGATCGTGAATCCTCCGATCGCGCGCGCCTCAACGATTTTATACCCCTCGCTCGCGGCGTATGAAGACCCCAATCATAAATACCGCTACGGCCGTATGGGGAATCCTTTGTCCGAAAAATTCGAGCGCGCCATCGCCGAAATCGAAAACGGCTTTAATGCGGTTTCAACCCCCTCGGGCCTGACCGCTATCACACTCGCTTTGATGAGCGTCCTGAAAGCCGGCGATCATGCGCTGATCGTCGATACACTCTATCCGCCTGCGCGTGACTTCTGCAACGATGTGCTGACCCGTTTTGGTGTAGAGATCGAATATTACGACCCGCATATCGGCGGTAAAATTGAAAGCCTTATCAAAAGCAATACGGCGGTTATTTATCTGGAATCGCCCGGCTCCGGCACGTTTGAAATTCAAGACGTGCCCGCCATGGTCAAAGTCGCGCAGGGCAAAGGCATCAAAACCATCATCGATAACACGTATTCCGCGGGGATATTGTTCAAGCCGCTGGACCACGGCGTGGATTATGCTTTGCAATCCGCAACCAAATATATCGGCGGACATTCCGATATCAATATGGGTGTGGTTGTCGCGCGCGAGGAAGTGGATTACCGCGCCCTAAAACGCACGGCGCTCAACCGCGGCGATTGCGCCTCGGCCGAAGATCTGTATCTGGGCCTGCGCGGCTTGCGCACAATAACATTGCGCCTGAAACAAAACGCGGAAAACGCACTCAAAGTCGCATCGTGGCTGCAAAAGCAAAAAGGCATCGCCGATGTGCTGTATCCCGCATTAAAATCCAGCCCCGATCACAAGCTCTGGAAGCGGGACTTCTCCGGCGCTAACGGCGTATTCAGCATCATTTTGGAACCCGCCCCCAAAGCGGTCGTCCACGCATTTGTCGATGCGCTGGAGCTCTTCCCCATCGGCTCAAGCTGGGGCGGGTATGAAAGCCTCCTCCAGCCACAATATTTAAGCAAATACCGCACGGCCACAAAACGCCCCGAAGGCGAGGGCACTATTCTGCGCCTCCAAATCGGACTCGAGGACCCCGACGATCTCATCGCCGATCTGGGTCAAGCTTTAAAGCTTTTTTCAAAATGAGTTAGCCTAGAGCACATGATGGAAGTTTTTTCGCTACGGGGAAAGAGCTTGAGCGCCACATATAGTTAACCTCTCCTTGAGCAGATACATCGTGATTAATGCTAAAACCTAAAGAACGATACAATTTTATAGCATCAGGGTTTGTTTTTTTGACAAGAAGATAACAACCCTCACTACACAAATCGGTACAATCTAAGAGGTGTGTTAAGATACGCCGTCCCAATCCCTGCCTTCGATATTCTGGGCAGACGTAAACGCTCTGTATTTTGTATTCTTCTGCATTCACTCTGTATTCACCCATGGCTGTTGCAGCCATTACATCACCATCAAATGCCCCTAATAAAATGTCTTCTGGTTTAGCCTGTAAATACGCATTCATAGCTTTATCATAAGACAGATTCTTCCCTGTCTCCTCCTGATAGGATTCAACAATTAGCGCCGCCGCCAAGCAAAGCTCGTCTCTTTCTATAGGCCGAATAATCATAAACGGCTTTATAGAAGAAACTGTATAATTATGTCAATAAAATTAAGCCACAAGCCCGACACTCACGCCCAGCGCATCGGCCAGGCTGCGCATGGCGCGGATAGAGCCGTCTTTTTTGCCGGTCTCGATCTCGGTGAGATAGGGGCGGGAGATATCAGCCGCTTCAGCTAGCTCCGCCTGCGTCATCCCGCGATATTTACGCAGGATCTTGATCGGGTTTTCTTGCCGCGCCGTCACCGCATCCAAAATATCATCGGGCAATGCGTCATTCTCATGCCCGCTAACCAATCCGCGGTAATCATGAAGAGGAACAAGAACATAGGGTTGGCCTTGAATGTGCAAAAGATCATATTTCATAGAATCAGATTACAGGCTCTCAGCAACATTGTCATTACTCAAAACCGGGTTGATAACGTAAGCGACCCAAAAACACTAGGGTCTTCCTGTCCATCAAATTCCTTGCTCCGCGCATTGATGGAATAAGACAGCCGGTAGCGATCATAGGTAAAGGCAACCCCGGCCGAGGCATCCGCAACAAAAGGCTTTTTATCAACGCTGTAACTGTCTTTGAATGTATTCCCGTCCAGAAAGATATCCCGCGCCACGGCGCGCCCATCCAGACCCGCAAACAAAAGCCAGCCCCAGCCTTCTTCCGGCGTCTCAAAATACCCGCTGCCCGGCATCGCAGGACGCACCCGCGGCGGCTTGTCCTGAATAATTTCAACATCAGGTCCAAAGCTGAAAGCAAATCCACCCCCGGCATAGGTATAAATATTCCCCACTGAAATGTTCACATTCGGTTCAACCTGAAAACGGTAATCCCCGAGTTCCGTATCAAAATCATAACGATAAAAACGCGGCCAGCGCCTTTGCGCAGACACAATAATCCCTGGCTCAAAATCCAGCTGGTTTTTCCAGCCTTTGGGAGTAGGGGAGTCAGTAAGATGCTTGTGAATAAGTTTCTGGCTCTGCTCACCAAGAGCGTCGGGCCCCACAACGCCAAGCGTCAGCGCCAACTCGTCAATATGATTATTCTCCAGCGTCGCAAGGCCCACAGATCCATACAAAAACGCCGCCCACGGACGATCATCATCCTGGTTCGCGCGAACCTCTATATCCTCGGGCGTATAAATATTCTGCCCCAGCGTGAAAAATGTGCTGGTCGTCTCATTAAGATCAAACGTAGGGATAGCGTCCGCCATTTCATCAACAACAGGCGGCACGGGTGTATTCACGTTGAAATAAGTCAGCCGCACACCGCTGGTATAATATTGATCCGTCCCGCCCCCCAGAACATCATTTTCCACTGACAGGCTGATAAAGTTTTTCTCATTGGCCTGACGCACATGATTGGCGACATTGTTTTCTGCCGTATCCTCCGCAGCATAAACAGGCCCTGAAAACAGGATCAGAGGTAATAACGCTGTAAGATATTTCATGTAACTTACATTCATGCTAAGACCTATAGCATGCCGCCTGAAATAAACAATATATACGAACACGCCCCCGCCGGGGTTCCGGGTAGTCTCGTGGTTTTGCTGCATGGCTTAGGCTCTAATGGACAAGACCTCATCTCCCTCGCGCCGCTATGGTCCGCCAATCTGCCGCACACGGTGTTTGTCTCTCCCGACGCGCCATTCCCCTGCGACATGGTGCCGCCGGGATACCCGAATAGCTTCCAGTGGTTCAGCCTTCAAGACCGCGACCCAAATGTGATCCTCCAAGGCGTGCAACGCGCGCAGCCCATCCTCGATACCTTTATCACCGATCAGATCGAGAAATATAATGTGAAACCGGAGCGCACAATTCTGTGCGGCTTCTCGCAAGGGACAATGATGAGCCTCTATGCTGCGCCTCGCTACCCCGAAAAACTCGGCGGTGTGCTGGGGTATAGCGGGGCACTCTGCGGCGCACCAGACGAAAACAAAATCCCCATCTGCCTCGTCCACGGCGAAGCCGACGACGTCGTCCCGGTCGATGCCTATCACCACGCAAGAGGCGCACTCATCGGTGCGGGCTTTGATGTCTCAGGCCATTCCACACCCGGCCTCACACACTCCATCGACCAATCAGGAATCGACGCAGGCAAAGAATTTTTATCAAGTGTTTTGAAATAAAATTACACCTTAACGCGGCACAGCATTTTTTTAATAGTGCGCTAATTTTTTGAGTCAAAAAAATTCTGTAAAGCACTGTTAATATTAGTAATTTTGCAGCATAAAGCCCCAAAAAACATTACGGAAATTGACACAATGCAGCACAGAATCTTTGTGGATATCCTGTGGAAATCTTAGGGATTTAGCCCAAATGTGTTATAATAAAATTATAAGTTAGCGAGGTTTGGTTCGGCTCGTTAAAAGTAAAGAGCCCCCGCCTAATAGCCAACCTCCGCCGTGGCATCAACGGAAAGAACGGAAAGGATTGGCCGTGAACACAACAGCAGTAAGTACGACGCAACCATTAGAGCAGTGCCAGGCACTGATATTAAATGCCGATTATAGGCCCTTGAGCTACTTCCCACTCTCAATATGGCCTTGGCAGGATGCTGTTAAGGCCATTTTTAGAGGTAGCGTCACAGTGATATCGGAATATGAGCGGAAGGTTCGCTCACCGAATTGGGAAATGAATTTACCGAGCGTACTGGCACTTAATGAATATGTGCCGATGGAGAGAAAACCGGCGTTTACCAGGTTTAATGTGTTCCTCAGGGACGAATGGAAATGCCAGTACTGCGCAAGCGATTATAAGACACATGAATTAACATTCGATCATGTGATACCGCGTTCCAGAGGAGGGCGCACAGAATGGGAAAATATCGTTGCAGCCTGTCAAAGCTGTAACACACGCAAAGGAAGCAAGATGCCACATGAGGTGAAGATGTATCCGACGCGTGAACCAAGACAACCAAGCGTCCATATGTTGCAGGACCACGGACGCAGGTTTCCACCAAACTTCCTGCACGAAAGCTGGGGAGACTTCCTCTACTGGGATACGGAATTGGTGGATG
>CAYGNI010000081.1:0-9084 GCA_964351195.1 uncultured Micavibrio sp. | reverse complement strand
TTGTCAGGTTGTGATTGGTATGTTTAAGCGCGGCGCGAGTGTACGTGTGCTGCGTGATGACGTTGTGATCCATGAAGGTACGTTGAAAACACTGCAGCGCTTTAAGGATGAAGTCAAAGAGGTCAAAGAAGGCACAGAATGCGGTATGGCCTTTGAAAATTATGATGACATCAAAGAAAACGATATCATCGAATGCTATGACGTTATCGAAGAAGCGCGCGTCGTTTCTTAAAGGTTATTGGTCATGAAATCTCACAAGTCACAAAAAGGGCCGTCACAGCGGCAGCTCAGGGTTGGCGAGCAGATCAAGCAGATCATCGCCGAGACGCTGCAGCGCGGACATTTCCATCATGAAGCTTTGCTGGATGCCGGGCACATCACCGTGGGTGAAGTACGTGTGACTCCGGATTTGAAAAATGCCAAAGCCTATGTGATGAGCCTTGGCGGGCGGAATATGGAGGAGATCCTCCCTGCCCTGAACGAAGAAGCGCAGGCCTTTGCCAAAGAAATTAATCGTCAATCCAATATGAAATTCACGCCGAAAATTCGCTTTGTCAAAGACGAAAGTTTCGAAGAGGCGCAGCGCATTGACGATCTTTTGCGCTCCGTTCACATCCCTGAGGACTAAATCTTATGGGACGGCGTAATAAAAAGGGCGATAAGGTTGATGGGTGGATCAATCTTGATAAACCTGTTGGCCTGACTTCCACACAAGCGATTGGTAAAATTCGGCGCATACTGAATGCCCAAAAGGTTGGACATGCGGGCACGCTGGACCCCCTGGCGTCCGGTGTTTTGCCGATTGCACTTGGTGAAGCGACGAAAACCATTCCCTATATGCAAGATGCTTTGAAAGAATATGCGTTCACCGTGACATGGGGGGAGCAACGCAATACTGATGATTCTGAGGGTGAGGTTATTGCGTCCTCGGATGTGCGGCCCGATGCGGGCGCGATTGAATCCGCCCTGCCCGTCTTTGTTGGTGAAATTGAGCAGGTTCCGCCGCAGTTTTCCGCCATTAAAATCGATGGGCAGCGCGCGTATGATCTTGCGCGCAGTGGTGAGGACGTTGAAATGAAGGCGCGCAGCGTTTTTGTGGACAGCCTGAGTTTGCTCAAAGCGGATCAAGACAGTGCGGAGTTCGCCTTGGTCTGCGGTAAAGGGACCTATGTGCGCTCTTTGGCGCGGGATTTGGCCCTTAAACTTGGCACGTACGGGTATGTCAGCGCACTGCGCCGCACCTGCGTAGGTGGTTTTCACGCAAAAGATGCGATTTCTCTTGAAAAACTGGAACAAATGAGTGATAGTGCCGCCGTATTTGAGGCTCTGCAGCCTGTGCAAGCTGTTCTGGACGACATCCCGGCTCTTGCGATTAAACAGGGTGAAATTGCAGATCTCAGGAACGGACAAGCGCTAAGCTTTATATCCAGACCTGATTTTCAACGATTATCAGATCTCGGACATGACGGTGAAGCGGTTGCGGTTTTTCAGGGTCGGGCGATTGCGATCGTCGAAATTGATGGGCCGCAGGTGAAACCCGTTCGTGTATTTAATATTTAAACATTAGGAGAAAACGATGTCGCAAAGAACTGCTTTAAAAGACGCATCTGCAAAGGCGGATGTTATTCAAAAATTCGCAACGAAAAAGGGGGACACCGGTTCTCCTGAAGTTCAGATCGCGGTTTTGACAACCCGCATCAACTACCTTTCAGAGCACATGCAAGAGCATAAGAAAGACCTGCACAGCCGCCATGGATTATTGGCGATGGTTGCCAAGCGTCGTAAGCTTTTGGATTATCTGAAGAAGAAAGACGATGCGCGTTATCAGGCTGTTATTAAAGAGCTGGGTATTCGTCGTTAATCGCTTTCATTTTTTAGATTTAAGAAGGTCGCAGGGATGCGGCCTTTTTTATTGCAAAATTCTTGCGATCTGTATATTTTTACGGAAACTTTTTGAGGTTAAAGTATGAACGAACTGACAAGACGAAATGTTCTTTTTGGCGGCACGGTGGCAGCCATTTTCGCAGGCAGTGGGTGCAGCGTAAGGCGCACACCTCAAGCCCCTGCGACCCCTCCCCCATCCATAGAAGACACCGAAGCTTCGCGGCAATTTGTTCTTGATGTGAATGCGTTTTTTAATAAGATTGGTGCTCCTGCACAATTTACTAGCTGTGTGGATGCCTCGAGGGCGCTTGAAGTTTTATTGGCTGATCAAAAAAGCCTGCCCACAATCCTTGGTTACGAAATCGAAGCGGGATTGCATGATTATGTTTTTGGACAGCAATTACAGCTGCGTAAAGACCAGCTGCGTGAAGCCTGGGACCTTAGAAGGCGCGGCGCATATTGGGGGGCCTTAAACCCGGTGACATATGGCAGGCCGACACAAGAGTGCGGCTAGTTACTTTTAAAACGCCTCCTTATTATTTTGGAACTTCTTGGCTCCATATCTGTTTGTTGAGCCTAACAATGAAGGAGTAAAAATCAATGAGACAAGATGAAAACAACGGAATGAAATGGGTTTTGGGCGCAGTTGTTATTGCCGTCGTCGCTGTTGGGGCGTACGCCATGTTGACGACGCCGGATGACCGCACAGCGGGCGAGCATATTAGCGACGCAGCAGACAATCTGGATGAAGGTTTGGATGACGCGGCGCGTGAGCTTGAAAACCGTACGCCTGCCGAGCGTATTGGCGATGAGGTTGAAGATGCCACCGATGGTGACGCGAATTAAGTAATAGTCGATAGAAACAAAATGTAAGGAGAGGGTTTTGCTGTCATGGCGGAACCCTCTTCTTCTTTTAGGTTTCCAAGAAATAGCGTTTGGTGATTTCGCCGTTTTCCAGTTCAAAGACCAAAGGTTTTCCGGTCGGGAACTCTGCGTCATTGATGGTATCGGGGGTTTCGACGCCCAAAATAATCAACGTGGCGCGCAGGGAGTTGCCGTGCGCTGCCATGAGGATATTTTTACCGTCATTGATTAAAGGGCGGATGTTTTCCTCGAAATACGGACGTACACGGTTTTCAACCACATCTTTGAGGCATTCGCCACCCGGAGGCGATGTGTCATACGATCTGCGCCAAATATGGACTTGTTCCTCGCCGTATTTCTCGCGGGTTTCGTCTTTGTTTAGCCCCGTTAAATCGCCGTAATCACGTTCACGCAAATGCGGATGACGGACCATATCGGCGAAAAGCTCGCCCTGCCCGGCTTCGCTCAGCGCGATTTCCGCGGTGCGGTTGGCGCGGGTTTGTGTCGAGCTAAAAACCTTATCGAATGTGATCCCTGCATCTTTGAGCATGGCGCCGGCAGCTTTGGCTTCGGCTTCGCCTTTTTCAGTGAGATCGACATCGTGGAATCCTGTGAAGCGATTCTCAAGATTCCATTGTGATTGTCCGTGTCTGAGCAGTACGAGGTAATTCATGGGGTTTCCCTTATGTTATTATTGGGCTTTGGCATTAGTCTTTGACATTCGGGGCGGATCATGCCATGTGTATGCTCAGTTGAAAAGAGGGAAGGCGTGAGGTTGACTGTAAAACGCAAATTTTTTTGTGCTTTACTGTCCACCCCACAAAATTCCCAAACATTTAAAAATAGAGGTTGTGGCGCAATTTTTGCGGCTGCATCCTTACATATGAAAGGTAAATTACATGTTTAATGTATTTAGAAAAGAAATTGATTTTGCAGGCAAAACTTTAGTTTTGGAAACCGGCAAAATTGCACGTCAGGCCGATGGTTGTGTGATAGCCACCATTGGCGAAACCTCCGTTCTTTGTGCTGTCACCGGCGCGAAGAGCATCAAAGACGGACAGGATTTTTTCCCGCTTTCCGTTCACTATCAGGAAAAAACATATTCAGCGGGTAAAATTCCCGGTGGCTTTTTCAAACGCGAAGCGCGTCCTTCTGAAAAAGAAACGCTGACATCCCGTTTGATTGACCGCCCTATTCGCCCCCTATTCCCGAAAGGCTTCCTGAACGAAGTCCAGGTTGTTTTGACGGTCATCTCGCATGATCTTGAAAACGATCCTGACATGGTTGCGCTTGTTGGTGCATCTGCGGCGTTGACGATTTCCGGTATCCCTTTTATGGGACCGATCGGCGGTGCGCGCGTGTGTTATAAGGATGGTGAATATCTTATCAACCCGCCGATGCATGAGGTTGCCGATACCGATCTTGATTTGGTTGTTGCCGGTACGCAAGAAGGCGTTTTGATGGTGGAATCTGAAGCGCAGGAATTGAGCGAAGAGGTTATGCTTGGCGCGGTGGCCGCGGGTCACAAAGCTTACCAGCCTGTTATTCAAGGGATTATCGAATTGGCGGAAATGGCGGCGAAAGATATGTGGGATGTCCCAGAAACGCCCGACGCTATTGTTAAGCTTGAAGCGGATATCAAGGCGAAATATGCCAAGGATGTTGAAAAAGCGTACGGCATTACAGACAAGCTTGAGCGCCAAACGGCTGTCGGCGAAGTGCGTGATGCGGCGACAGAGGCGTTTTTGGATGAAGAAAATGGTATTGATGCCAATCTTATCAAATCTAAGTTCAAATCATTGGAAGCGGACGTGGTTCGCGGTTCTATTTTGAAAACAGGCAAGCGCATTGATGCGCGCGATACGAAAACTGTACGCCCGATTGTTGCGGAAGTCGGTATATTGCCGCGTACGCACGGGTCGGCTCTGTTCACACGCGGTGAGACGCAGGCTCTTGTTGTTTCCACGCTTGGAACCGGTCAGGACGAGCAAATCATGGATACTTTAGAGGGCGAATATCGCGAGCGTTTCTTGCTTCATTATAACTTTCCGCCCTATTCCGTCGGTGAAGCCGGTCGTATGGGTCCGCCGGGCCGCCGTGAAATTGGCCATGGTAAATTGGCATGGCGCGCGATTCGTCCGCTTTTGCCGAGCGCAGAAGAGTTTCCCTATACCATGCGTACGGTTTCCGAGATTACTGAATCCAACGGGTCTTCATCCATGGCCACAGTGTGCGGTACGTCCTTGGCATTGATGGATGCGGGGGTTCCTTTGAAAGCACCCGTCGCCGGTATTGCCATGGGGTTGATCAAGGAAGGTGATGATTTTGCCGTTTTGTCCGATATTCTGGGTGATGAAGATCATCTCGGGGATATGGACTTTAAAGTTGCGGGGACGGAAAAAGGGATTACCGCGCTTCAAATGGATATCAAAATCACATCCATCACCGAAGAGATTATGACCACAGCGTTGGCGCAAGCCAAAGATGGCCGTATTCATATCCTCGGCGAAATGGCGAAAGCGTTGACCGAAGCACGTTCCGAATTGAACGCGAATGCGCCTCAGATTGTGACGCTGAAGATCCCAACCGATAAGATCCGTGATGTTATCGGTACGGGTGGTAAGGTTATTCGCGAGATTACCGAAACCACAGGCGTTAAGATGGATGTTGAGGATGACGGCACCATTAAAGTTGCCGCCAATAATCAAGAGTCCATTGATGCTGCTGTTAAATGGATCAAGGGGCTTACGGATGAGCCGGAAGTTGGCACCGTTTATGACGGTAAAGTTGTGAAATGCGTCGATTTTGGTGCTTTTGTGAACTTTATGGGTGCGAAAGACGGTTTGGTTCATATTTCCGAGCTTCAGGACGCACGTACAGCCAATACAACGGATGTTGTGAATGAAGGTGACGAGGTGAAAGTCTTGCTTCTTGGGATTGATGATCGCGGTAAGATCAAGCTTTCTATGAAGCGTGTTGACCAGGAAACCGGTGAAAAGATCGAGAAAGCCGAAGAAGAAGACGCGGCTTAGGTCTATTATTCTATATCAGCACATTAAAGGCGGCCTTATCAGTCGCCTTTTCTGTTTTCTCGTGTTTAATGCTATACTGTTAGTATGAGCAGAAAGCCTATTCATCCGGCACGAAGGACCTTCAGACACTTTCTATTTATGTGTCTGGGGATGAGTTTTATTTTCTTGTTTACTGTTATTGGTTATCGCATTGCCTATCGGGATGGTGTTATTCCGGCTGATTTGCGTGTGACGCTGTTTAAAATTGATGTGGTTCAACATCAGGTCTGGGCTGCGGTGAGCAGCGATGCAAAAGATATGGAGATTGCCGAACAGCTTTTGAAGCTCGGTTTCTTTTCTCGCATATACAGCGATGCGGGATGGGAAATGCTGAACGAAAAAGCTGATAGCGGTTACCGACCTGCACAAATGCGGGTGGCACAAATCTATGCACAATATCCTATGCTTGAGCCTGTACAAGATCCATAAATCCGTATAAAACCCCATCCATGACATTGAAAATCCCACATATTATTGGTCATCGCGGCTGCGCGGGTTATGCGCCTGAGAATACTCTGGAGGGTATTCATACGGCTGCGGATATGGGCGTGGAATGGGTTGAGCTGGATGTGAAACTGACCAAGGATCAGGTGCCTGTTATTTTTCATGATGAAGATTTGGAGCGTACGACAGGCACCGAAGGGTTGGTGGCAGACACAGATTATGCAGATTTGCAGGAGTTGGATGCGGGGAGCTGGTTTGGAGACAGCTTTATCGGTGTTAAGATTCCAACATTGGAAGAGGCCGTGGATGTTTTGATTGAACGGGATTTAGGGTTTAACCTTGAGATCAAGCCCTGCCCCGGGCGTGAGCGAGAAACGGCGGAAGCGGCTTTGGACCTTCTGTCCACCATTTGGGATGATCATAACCGGCTTTTGATTTCATCGTTTCATCATATCTGCCTTGAGGCTGCATTTGAAATGGCGGAGGATTGGCATCGCGGGTTGTTGCTGTCTGAAGACTGGCCGGAGAATTGGGCGGAGCTGGCGGATTATCTCAAGGTTTCCAGCATTAATCTGAACGGGAATACCTGTACGCGCGAGCAAGTCGAAAGCGCTATTGATCTGGAGCTTCCGGTTCTGGCCTATACGATCAATGAGCCTGATCGCGGGCGTTTCCTGCAAAGCTGGGGCGTGGATGGGTTTTTCTCGGACACGCCGGATGTGTTACAAGAAACGCTGTTTCGAGTGCATTAGAATTACTTCCAAAGCTCTGCAAAGCGCACATTATCAACGACAGTAACCAAAACCATAAATGCGTAACCGATTACCCATGGCATCAATTCTGTATGAAAACCTGAGATTCCCCATGAAAAGAACAATGTGGCTAATAGAAAACAAAAGGCGAGCGTATATTTTACGGCGCAAAAGCTCAGAAATGGGAATAATAAGACAGCAAGTGGCAAAATAATGTCCATGTCTTATGTTAACATTAGACATGCGTTACTATCAAATATTTTAGATCTCGCCCAATTGATCATGCGGGGCCATGCCCATGACATTAAAGCCGCAATCGACGTAGTGGACTTCGCCAGTCACAGCAGAGGAGAGATCAGAGAGTAGATACAGCCCTGTTCCACCCAGCTCATCCAGTTCAACTGATCTGCGAAGAGGAGACGTTATCACATTGTATTTAAATGTTTTTCTGGCTCCGCCAATAACCGCACCGGCGAGGGTGCGCATGGGCCCTGCGCTGATGGCGTTGACACGGATATTATCCGGGCCAAGATCAGCAGCGAGGTAGCGCGTAGACGCTTCGAGGGCTGCTTTGGCGACGCCCATGACGTTGTAATTGGGCATGACTTTTTCCGCCCCATAATAAGAAAGAGTGACCGCGGAGCCACCCTCTTTCATCAAATCCTTTGCGCGGCGCATTACCGAGGTGAAGGAATAGCACGAGATATGCATCGTTTTTAGGAAGTTATCCAAGGTTGTATCCACATAGCGGCCCTGCAACTCATCCTTGTTAGAATATGCGATAGCGTGGACGATGAAGTCGAGGCCGCCCCATTTATCCTCCAATGTGGAGAAAACAGAGTCCAGATTATCCTCATTTGTCACATCGCAATCGATAAGAATGTCTGAGCCTAAACTTGCAGCGAGTGGCTTCACGCGTTTGCCGAAGGCTTCACCTTGATATGTGAAGGCCATTTCCGCACCGGCTTCGCTTAAGGCCTTGGCCATGCCCCAGGCGATGGAATGGTCGTTTGCCACGCCCATAATCAGGCCTTTTTTATTTTTCATTAAATCTGATGTCATTCTTTAGTCCTCAAAGCGGCTTAGGGCCAATGTACAATTTGTGCCGCCAAAGCCGAAGCTGTTGGAAATCAGCGTTTGGTGTTTCACATTTTCGATGCATTCGCGGGCGATCGGCATGTCTTTTGCGCCTTCGTCGAGATCTTCGATATTGATGGAGGGGGCGACGAAATCATTTTGCAGCATCAAAAGGCTGTAAATGGCTTCCTGCACGCCGGTCCCGCCCAAAGAGTGGCCGGTCATGGATTTTGTTGCACTGATATGCGGGATGTCCTTGCCGGCGAAAACTTCGCGGATGGCGTCGAGCTCTATGATATCGCCGACAGGCGTGGATGTACCATGGGTGTTGATATAGGTGACCGGTGTTTTCACGGTGCTGAGTGCGCGTTCCATAGCGCGGCGACCGCCCTCACCGCTAGGCGCGACCATGTCTGCGCCGTCAGAGGTTGCACCGTAGCCTGTGACTTCGCCATAGATTTTGGCGCCGCGGGCTTTGGCGTGCTCTAGTTCTTCGAGAACAACAATCCCGCCGCCGCCGGCAATCACAAAGCCGTCACGGTTTGCGTCATAGGCGCGCGCTGCTTTTTCGGGCGTGTCGTTGTATTTGGAGGACATGGCGCCCATAGCGTCGAACAGGACGGAGAGCGTCCAATCAAGCTCTTCGCCGCCGCCCGCGAACATGACGTCTTGTTTGCCCCACTGGATTTGTTCTGTGGCGCTACCGATACAATGTGCGGACGTGCTACAGGCCGAGGAAATGGTGTAATTCACGCCTTTGATTTCGAAATTCGTGGCAGCCGTGGCGGATGTTGTCGAACACATGGCTTTGGGCACAGCGAAGGGGCCGACGCGTTTGGGGCCTTTTTCGCGGGTAATGTCAGCGGCGGCGACTTGCGCGCGCGTGGATGGCCCGCCAGAGCCGACGATAATTCCCGTGCGTTCGTTGGAAATGTCTGATTTCTCAAGGCCTGAATCAGCAATAGCCTGTTCCATCGACAAATGTGTATAGG
>CAYGNI010000080.1:0-9177 GCA_964351195.1 uncultured Micavibrio sp. | reverse complement strand
GGCGGTCGCGGTGGCCGTGGTAGTGGGGCTCTTTTGGTTTTAGTTCTGCGCTCATAAGAGTTTTATAAACACGGAGCACACGGAGGTCACGGAGAATTTTTAGCAAAAAAGTTTTTGTTTGATTGTTAAAGTTTATATGTGAATATTTTAAATAGGATGACGAATGAACATAATTCACTTTCAAAAATCATATCATCGCTATTGCGATCTTTTGCTGTTGGTTCGTTTTTAGGAATGTCTATTGGCTATCCAATTATTGGAACGATAGCTGCGCCCATAGGTATATTTTTTGCTTTATTCATGGCTGCGCCATTGCTCCCTGTTGTGTTTGGGATATGTGTTTATATGGATAGAAAAGGTTATATTGATAGAAAAATGTTTCAATTAATAGGCACTGTATTAGGGGCTTCATGGGGCGGCTTTTTGGATTTTTTGTCAAATTCAGAATATAACTGGTTTCCTTTCCATTTTGTATTCGTAACAGCTTTAGTAGGGTTTTTCTCTGGCTGGCTTTATTGGCGTAGGATGTATTCGGAGCAAAAAGGTTTTAAATTTTTCTGAATTATCGAATTGCTGCGGTGCAGTGGTTTTTTGAATAAAGTCAGCATTTTAGATAAAAAAGTAACTTATTTTTCATAATTTTTTAGTACTCTGAAAGTATAAGCTTATATATCGGATGAAAGGGAAAAATTATGAGTTTGGATCTTGGAAAAGGACTTCGTAAAATCAGTGATGCGCAAGCGGCGCTTATCAGTCAACAGGTTACAGAGCAGGCCATGAAAGCTATGGAAGCCAAGCTGCGCCTTGAGCATGAAGTTGCGCTATAATATTCCCTTTTAAAATGCCGGGAATTGAATATGTGAGAGGGTTATGCCCTCTCATTTTTTATGTATAAGGTGGTTTTGTATAGCCCTTTGGGGAGAGGGTGAAGATTTCGAAGCCGGTGTCTGTTACGGCTAGCGTGTGTTCGAATTGTGCAGATAGACTGCGGTCGCGGGTGACGGCGGTCCAGCCGTCGGCGAGGACTTTGGTGCCGTAATCTCCGGCGTTGATCATCGGTTCGATGGTGAAGAACATGCCGGGCTCCAGGACTGTGCCTTTACCGGGCTGGCCGAAATGCATGACGCTGGGTGGGGCGTGGAAGACGCGGCCCAAACCGTGGCCGCAAAAATCGCGCACAACAGAGAAGCGCTGGCTTTCGGCGTATTCCTGAATGGCGTGGCCGATATCTCCCAAAGTTGCGCCGGGCCGCACGACTTCGATGCCTTTCATCATGCAATCATATGTGACGTCGCACAGGCGCTTGGCTTTAACGGAGATTTTATCGCCGACCCAGTACATGCGTGAGGAATCGCCGTGCCAGCCATCAAGAATGACGGTGACGTCGATATTGACGATGTCGCCTTCGAGCAGGACTTTGTCGCTGGGGATGCCGTGGCAAACCACATGATTGATGGATGTGCAGATGGATTTGGGGAAGCCTTTGTAATTGAGGGGCGCGGGTATAGCGCCATTTTCTTCGGTCATTTTGCGGCATAAATCATCGAGATGCTCGGTCGTGACACCGGGCTGGACGTGGTCTGTAATCATATCCAAAACCTGCGCCGCCAGCTTGCCCGCCGCGCGCATACCTTCAAAATCACTTTGGGTATGGATTTCTATGCCGTCTGTTGTGTATCGTTGTGCAGTCATTAGAAGGGATATACATGGAAAATTCGGAAAATAAAACCCAAAGCAATAAAAAGAGCGCGTTGCTCATTATTGGCAATGAGATTTTGTCGGGGCGGACGCTGGATAAGAATACCCAGTATATTGGCGAAAAGATGGGTGCGCATGGCGTTCCGCTCTCAGAGGTGCGAGTGGTGCCCGATGTGGAGGCGCGGATTGTCGCGGCGCTCAATGAGATGCGCGGGGCGTATGATTATGTGTTTACGACCGGCGGGATCGGGCCGACGCATGATGATATTACGGCGGAGAGTGTGGCCAAGGCGTTTGGGGTTGAATTTGGGCGGCATGCGGGGGCGTATGAGATTTTGCTGTCGCATTATGGCGAGAATGAGCTGACCGAGGCGCGGGCGAGCATGGCGGATATGCCGTTGGTGGAGGATGATTTTGAGCTGATTTTGAATCCTGTGTCTTCGGCGCCGGGGTTTCGGATTGGGAATGTGTTTGTGATGGCGGGTGTGCCACGGATTATGCAGGGCATGCTGGACAATGTTCTAGGAATGATTACGCAAGGGGCTGCGACCCTCTCTCGCACGGTGCATGTGGATTCCCCCGAAAGTGCGATTGCGGGAGTTTTGGGCGAGGTGCAGGCGCAGTTCGATGATGTGGAGATTGGCAGTTATCCGCAGTTCAAGCCAGAGGGCGGGTGGGCTGTTTCGGTTGTTTTGCGCGGGGTTGATGATGCGCGGCTTGAAGCGGCGCAGGACATGTTAGTCGATGTGCTGAAATCACGAGAAATTATGGCCACGGTATTTTCGTAGCATTGAGAAAAACGAGTAGACATAGTTTTATTCTTGAGTCTATATCAGGATGTTATGGGCGAAACGCGGTTTTACATTTCTGTTCTGGTGATGGTGGCGATCTTCTTTGTCGGGATATCACCTGCGTGTGCGTTTATTTCCGGTAAAAGCATGATTGATATCTGCGCGCCTGACGGGACGGTGCAGAGCGTGGAGGTTGATGCGCGCTTTGATCCGTTTGCGGAGCCTGCGCCAGATCCGCAAGATCATCTTGAGGCGATGGAGAAGTGTCCGTTCTGTTTTGTGTCGACGCATCATGCCTATGGGCTTTCCGATGAAGTGTCTTTGGTTTTTGCCATGCAGCCGCGTTATATTGCCGTGGGTGCGGGCAGCTTTATTCCTGATACCCAAAATCTGCGGGCGTTTCAGCCGCGCGGCCCTCCTGTTTTTTCTTAAAAATTTTGTTCCTTTGTCATCCTCCGGCTCGCCCGGGGGATCCAGTGATTTAGGCCCTAGATTGTCCGATCAAGTCGGACAATGACATCGTTTGTAATATCATCATTTAAGAAAGAATAATTATGAAGACTTTTATACTTTTGACTGGCGTTGCCAGTGTTTGTTTTGTTTTGCCTGCTGCTGCACAGGAGGCAGTGATATCGGGTGATCATGAGGGGGTGCATCATGAGCATCATTCTATGGACCATTCCACGCATCATGCGGGTGGACATCATCATAGCGGCGCGTCTGCACCGATTGGTGTAATGGGCGACCATTTACATCCGAAAGGGGAGTGGATGGTGTCGTATCGTTTTCAGCATATGAAGATGGATGGCAACCGTGATGGGACGGATGAGCTTTCGCCTGTGGAGATTGCGACCACTGTGCCGAACCGTTTTGCAGGTGTGGCGGGGCAGCCGCCGACTTTGCGCGTTGTGCCGACTGAGATGAGCATGAACATGCATATGTTCGGTGCGATGTATGGGGCTAGGGACTGGCTCACGCTGATGGCGATGGGCATGTGGATGGAAAAGGATATGGACCATACGACGTTTCAGGGTGGTGCGGGCACAACTGTGCTGGGGCAGTTTGAAACGCAGAGTGAAGGGTGGGGCGATACAGTTGTATCCAGCCTTATCAGGCTTCATCAGGATGACACATACGGTGTTCATCTGAATTTGGGGCTCAGCATTCCGACCGGGTCTATTAAGAACACGGATACGGTTCTGGCGCCAAACGGGATGACGCCGCGCTTACGGCTTCCTTATGCTATGCAGCTCGGGACCGGGACGTATGATGTGCATCCGGGGATTACCTATAGCGGGCATAAGGATGCGTGGTCGTGGGGCGCGCAATATAAGGCCGAGATCCGTTTGGAGGATGAGAATGACCAGGGCTATGCCTGGGGTGATAAGCATGCTGTGACGAGCTGGGCCGGGTATCAGTGGACGGACCTGGTTTCCAGCTCGCTTCGAGTGTCGGCGAGCACGCAGGGCAAGATTGACGGCATTGATCCGAATATCGTCGCGCCGGTGCAAACGGCGGATCCGGATAATTACGGCGGCGAAATTGTCGAGGCCGGGTTTGGTGTGAATTTCACCGGGCAGACGGGCTGGATGCGCGGGCATGAGCTTGGCGTGGAAGTGAATGTGCCGGTGTATCAGGACCTCAACGGGCCGCAGATGCAGCGGGATTATACGCTGACACTGGGCTTCAAAAAGTCGTTCTAGGGGGCAGTCATGGATATGAAGACGCATTTGGCGCTACATGTTGTTTTTCATGTAGCGGCGATGGGGCTTATGGTGATTCCGGGTATGGCAGTTGCAGGCGTGGCATTGACCCCAGGAAACATATTTCTGGGCGCAACGGACATGACGCTTAGTGCTGTAGAAGGTATGACAATGCTTGGTGATGTCGGCATGAGCGCGCCCGGGACGGATTATGTTTTTGGCATGATGGATCATGGTGCGGGCGCTCATGGTGGGGAAGGGCTAGCTAATGCTTTTTCTGGCCATGCGCATGGCGGCGGCGATGTTATGGCGGATGCGGGAAGCGCGGTTGATCCGCATGCGGGGCATGAGGCAGCGTGTTCCATTGAAGATATGGGGTCTGCGTTTGATCAATGGCTCGATGGTCAAAGTGCTGCTGGGAATCTTCCTGCTATTGATGGAGAGATTGCTAATAATCCCGATTTATCAAGCCGCTGGGATTCTTTTGCTGCAACATTTTGTCCGCCAGAGATGAGTTGAGTTTAAAGGAAAAGGATATGGATACGCATAGAAGAAGTTTATTAGCTATGTTGGCAGGAGCAGCAGTTATGGGGTTTGGGACTGCTGCTAAGTCTAGTGGTGAACGTAAACATCTGGCTGGTTTTGAGGTTCCGGGACGTTTTTACAATACGGAGTTTGGGGGGGTGGATCGGCTCTCTTTGCTCTATTTGGCATCACCAAATAAAATCAAGGCCTGTAGTTCAGGATTAGGATTGTTTCTCAATCTTGCGCCACAGACCCGTTTTCCGATTTATTTTGTTGTGCCTGAAGGGGATGGCGATACATCAAATTTAGATGAAATTAGACGTTTAGCGGACAATTATGAACATGTGACGCTTTTAACTGTTTCCGGAGTTGAGCGTGCCAACGGGCTTTTGTCACGTTATCCGGGTGTTATGTTTTTGGGGCGAGGGGATACTGTAGAGTTTCACCCTACTGCTCCATATTTGTTAAAGCCAGAGGATCTAACAAAGGCTTACCAGCTGGGCATTCATAGAGATTTAGCTGGTTTAGAAGCTGATGTTCGCAAGTATGTGTCTGGCGTGAAATTGAGCGTTAGGAGTGATGGCTATAATCATGATTTTGCTTAGTGTCTCTTTACCATGTGAAAGACGAAGGGTGGTGGGCCCGGCCGGACTTGAACCGGCACGTCCATACGGACAACAGATTTTAAGTCTGCAGCGTCTACCATTCCGCCACGGGCCCATCTGGTTTTTTATGAGTAATGCGATGCGGACTTTAATTCAAGGGACAAAGTTGTTAAACGCTCATTAATCCCGCAATGGTGTTGATGATGGTGCGGCCTTTGGGGGTGAGGTAGATTTCCTTGCGCCGGCGCTCGATCTTTGAAACTTCTAGATTTACAAGCTCATAGGGCTCGCCCATCTGGCGATATTGCGAGAGCGCGCCGACGATGCGCGACACGGTCGAAAGGGCCAGTCCCGTGCGTTCGGATAGCTGCGTGACCGATAGTCCTTCGTTAAGGGATATTTCGCCGAGGCATATCGCGTATTGGAGCGGAAATTCCGGGTCTATTTTTTGTAATTCTCGTAGAAGTTGCAGAAAGCCTTCTATTTCTTTTTTCATTTGGCTTTGTCCCCGGCCAACCTGACCTTACTAGAGTGTACTCATCGCGCAAGCGGGCCTCAGGAGTCAGAATAACCGTGCAAAACGGAATTTCAACTATAAGTTCACCATGTATGTTTTGTATGTGCCAGCAGGGACCGGGGCCCAGCGACTTTGATACTTCAATATACATGGCAAGCTTTGTCCCAAAGCGCCCGTAAGCTCTCATTTTTGTTCTCCCGTCACACACGAATAGCAAAGGTTCTAGCAACTATAAGTCGTTATGTCAAACCTTTGATTGCGTGGTGTGTCTTTCCAATGTTCTTAACCGTTTACGCAGTTCGCGCATGGAAATTTTTTGTGCCAGTTCCATGGTTCTTTTTGTGTTGATTGTGTTGTGGCCGGCGCGCACGTCGTGGTCCATGATGATGATAGGCTTGTTATGCAGGCCTTTGATCACGATGGGCGGTTTTGACATTTCGCTGAAGCGACCGTCATTGCCGATGAAGATGCAGGATTCCATTTTTCTTACGCCCGTGAAGTCGAGCGAGAAGCACGACAGGGTTGAGAATTGCGCGTTGCTGATGATGGTGCCGAAGATATCGGTGGCGCCGAAATTGGCGTCCAGAAAGTCGCAGCCGCGCAGGTTTGAGTATGACAGGCAGGTGTTATACAGGGCGGCGCCTGCGAATTTTGCGCCTTTGAGATAGGCTTCGGAGAGGTTGGTGCCGCTTAAATTCGCGCCTGAGAAGTCAGCATGCGGGAGGATGGCGTCATCCAGATGCGCGTTGCTGAGGTTTTTGTTGCGTAAGTCTGCGTATGGCATCGTTACTCTCGCCTTGATGGCATCTTCTATACATTGTCTGAAGGATGTGTAATATCCGCCAAACAGGATTGTCTCTGTTTTAAGAGACTGAATTGTGTAATGTTTCACTGGCCCTAACCCCAATACTTAAAGTTACAAATTAAAAGTCTAATACAATCAATAGTTGATATATCGAGAGTGTCCTGTCAATAAAAATCGGGATTATGACTCCTTGTTACGGCATTCGGCGGAACTTTAATTTGCGCTGTAAGCTTGTCTTATCAATCGTTTGCGCTTAAGTAGGATGTATGAATAAAGAGGCTCCATCATCGGGAATTGATACGGGTATTGCCGTCATACAGTCGTGTGTGAAGACGTTGCCGGACACGCCAGGCGTGTATCGGATGGTGTCTGAAAGCGATGAGGTTTTGTATGTCGGGAAGGCAAAGTCGCTGAAAAAACGGGTGGTGTCTTATACGCATTTCAACCGTTTGACGATCCGATTGCAGCGTATGGTGGCGCAAACCCGCAAGATGGAGTTTGTGCATACGCATACCGAGGCTGAGGCTTTGTTGTTGGAATCTAACCTGATTAAGAAGCTGAAGCCGAAATACAATATCCTTTTGCGCGATGATAAGTCGTTTCCCTATATCCTTATCCCTTCGGATCATGATTATCCGCAGGTGATGAAGCATCGCGGGGCCAAGAGGCGGCCGGGCGAGTATTTCGGGCCGTTTGCCGGGGCGGGGGATGTAAACCGGACGATTGCGATTTTGCAGCGTGTGTTTTTGATCCGTAATTGTACGGACGGGTATTTTTCCAATCGCTCGCGGCCGTGTCTGCAATATCACATTAAGCGCTGCACGGCGCCGTGTGTGGGGAAGGTCGACAAGGCCGAGTATGCGTTGCAGGTGCGCGAGGCGCGCGATTTCCTGGAAGGAAAAAGTCAGGCTATTCAAAAACGGATGTTGAGGGCCATGGAGGCCGCGAGTGCGGCTCAGGATTATGAGCTGGCGGCGCAATATCGCGACCGTATACGCGCGCTGGCGTCCGTGCAGGCGCGGCAAGATATTAATCTTGAAGGCATGAAGAATGTTGATGTGATGGCGTTGGCGCAAAAGGAGGGCAAGATTTGCGTACAGGTGTTTTTCTTTCGGGCGGGGCGCAATTACGGGAACCGATCGTATTTCCCGCGCCATAGCGCCGATGATGATGTTGCGGCGGTGTTGGCGGCCTTTATGGCGCAGTTCTATGAGAATAAGCCCGTTCCCAAAGAGGTTTTGGTGTCGCATATGCCCGAGGAGAAGGCGTTGTTGGAAGAGGCGTTGTCGGGCAAATTGCAAAGTAAGGTGACGATCGCAAAACCCGCGCGCGGGGGGCGGCGGCGGGTTATGGATTTTGTTGAAAAGAATGCAAATGCGGCGTTGGCGCGCAACCTTATAGAGAAAGCATCAGAGGCAAAAATGCTGGCTGGTGTGGCGGATCTGTTTGGGATGGATGAGCCGCCAGCGCGTATTGAGGTTTATGATAATTCTCATATATCCGGGACGAATATGGTTGGGGCTATGATCGTGGCGGGGCCGGAAGGGTTTCAAAAAAATGCCTATCGCAAGTTCAATATCAAGCGTGCGGGGGCTGCGGATGATTACGGCATGATGCGCGAGGTTTTTGAACGGCGGTTTAAGCGGGCGATGAAAGAGCAGGAGGATGGTGATGAGAGCAGCTGGCCTGATTTGCTTTTGGTGGATGGCGGCAAGGGGCAGTTTGGCGTTTGCCGCGAGGTGCTTGAGGATTTCGGTATTCTGGACCGGGTCAAGTTGGTGGCGATTGCCAAGGGTGAGGACCGCAATGCGGGGCGTGAACAATTTTTCATGGACGGGCGGATGGGGTTTCAATTGCCGGTCAATGATCCTGTTTTACATTATCTGCAACGTTTACGAGACGAGGCGCATCGTTTCGCAGTTGGAAGTCACCGCGTGCGCCGTGCCAAGCAGATTAGCGACTCGCCGTTGGATGGGATTCCTGGGATTGGGGCGAAGCGCAAGAAAGATTTGTTGCATTATTTCGGCTCAGCGAAGGCTGTCGCGGCGGCGGGACTCAGTGATTTGCAAAAAGTTGAGGGGATTTCTAAATCTATTGCACAGACAATTTATGATCATTTTCATTAGGTTAGCGTAATTTCTTAGACTTTATTTTTATGCATTTCGAAACTCCGTAGTTAAATCAACTTCTTATCAGAAAGCTCTGTAAAAATTCAGATTTCCCGCTTGCCAGCTTCAAAAGCCCGTGCTAAATTTCGCATCATCAAACGTCAATTTGTATGTGTAATTGTACAACCCAAAGACTATGAAAGGTGGGGACTCTATGTTTCATCGTGTGAAATCGGAAGCGCAGCCATCGGAAGATGCGCAAGTTGAAAAGCCAGTTAGCCAGAGTGCGGAAGTTAAAGAATTTAAGCGCCCTGAACAGCAGCAAGAAGATGAAACGATTTCAACTGATATTGAATTAGAGGCATCCGAGCCAGAGGATGCCGCGCCAGAAGGAGACGTAGAAGACCCCCAAACTGAAAAAATTG
>CAYGNI010000079.1:0-9390 GCA_964351195.1 uncultured Micavibrio sp. | reverse complement strand
CAACCGTTCCACCAATCTCCGGCGCCCCCATCAACGGCCCCGCCTTGTAACGAAACTTGCGCTTCTCCGCATACACCTTCCACGCCGCTTTCTGGCGCATCAAAATTATAAACGTCCAAGCAAAGAAAAACAGCAACCCGCCGGCAAGAAGAACCCAAACAATAATCCAAATATTCAAAACAAGACTCCTTACTTCCTTTCTTTAAGTGTAAGAGCATTCAAGGCAAATCTCCAGCCCCATAAAAAACGAGGCCCCTGATAAAGGGCCTCGTCTTCTTTCACGGTTGTGTTACTTAAAATCGCGATACTAATGGTAACGAATTTCGGGTGTGTCCTCCTGAGCTGGACGAACGGCATGACCAAAATTCTGCGGCATAGACAACGACAAACTCTGAGGCGCGTAATCCTGCTGAGGCTCTGCGCTACGCTGAGAGATACTCATCGCCAGTGAACTCATCTGCGATAACAGATCCTCCGCATGTGACACCAGAGCCTCTGCCTTACCTGTGCTGATCAAATCATTCTGTGCACCGGCACGCAGCTTCTCTGAAACAATCTCTTCATGCGCATCGACTGTATCAATTTTCTTATCCAGCTTCTGAATAGCCTGAGCAAAAAACCCGGTTTGTTTGTCAACAACCTCGACTTTTTTCTCAAGGCTTTGAATAGAAGAGCTAAACGCATTCGCCTGCTCCCCAACATTCGAAACCTTTTGCTCCATCTGATGCATGGATTGGGTAAATGAACTGGCTTGCGCATCCACTTCCTCAACCTTCAACTCCAATTTGTGAATAGCATCGCTGAAAAATCCGGTCTGTTTGCGGATCACTTCAAATCCTGAACGAAGACGTTCAAATCCTGCTCCTAAAACAATACTGGTCCCTACGGCAGCCACCGCAGAGAACACAGCCATCATCAAAGAAACAGCAACAATTGTTTCTACTTCCATAGTCATGTTTCCCACCCTTTCTTATGTGCGAAAGATTAAGTATTACAGCATTTTAAAATTAAGAACGGTGCGGGATATTAATCTGAATATGCCAGGCACCGACAATTTTGAGGTCATGCACTAAAAGCCTTTTTTGGGAGGCTTATATTATTATGTTAAATAAAATGATTTAAAAGGTGGTTAGTTTTCTAATGTATGTGACTCAAAAACATCTAAACTTTTAGACAATAAAAAACGCCCGGCAAACCTGCGGGCGTTTCCAAAATTCCAATATCCTAATATACAAGTATTCTACTTCTTGCCATCTTCAAGGAACAGCTCATCCGCCGCCTTTGTCTCTGGCTCTGGTGGAGGCTCAACAGCAGCCACCGGCTCCTCTTTTGGCTCAACAGGCGGCAGTTCAAGCAAATCATCTTCTTCTTTAGGAAGCATCTCCATCACTTCCGGCTTCCAATCGCGCTTGACGCTCTGCAAATTCACATCTTTTTCCGGCAACATTTTCGCCAGAACATAAGCATATCCTGTACCCGCTGTACGCTGGTTACCGTACGGAAACATTGTTTGTGTACCAACTAACTCATATCCTTCGCCGCAACCTGCCAATAAAAATGGAACAGCCAATAAGGACAGAGCGGTCTTTTTAGAAAACGTTTTCGAAACCATTGTTCAAACTCTTTGTTATATGTGTTGAGAAAACGCAGTGGATACTTATCCACAAAGAATACACAAAAAAATCCACAGGCACAAGAGTCCAAATGCAAGAAATGTAATAAGAAAATTAAGGTTTCTTATGATAAAGAATAAAGGATCCCAGAGGATGATCCTTACGCAGTGTAGGATAATCAAACTCCCCGCCTTCAACGCGTTCCATGCCTATTTTCTCCATCAAACCGATTGAGCGCGTATTATCATAAACAGTAAACGCAAAAATCTCATCCAGCTTGCACTTTTCAAACCCGTAATCCAGCACCGCACGCGCAGCCTCGCTGCCGTAGCCCTTGCCCCAATACTCATAATCAAGCCGCCAGGCAATCTCTGTTACGGGCTTCTTAGGCGAAGTAAAATGCGCGGTAAATTCAACCGTATTCAGCCCCGTAAACCCCATAAACGCACCATCTTCCTTGCGCTCCAACGCAAACAAACCATATCCATGCTTCTTAAAATGCGCCTCAAATTTTTCGACCAAATGGTTACTCGCCTTCTCATCCATGGACCGCGGCAAATACTCCATAACGATGGGGTCACCATTCATCCGCGCAAACAGCTTACGATCCTCCTCTTTCCACTCTCTGAAGATAATACGATCAGTCTCGAAAAATATTTTTGTCATGGACGAAAACTATAAACATTTGGTTTCAAAACACAATCCATCCTTTGCACAAAGCGCAATCTTTGTTACCCTTTTAATAGGAGAATCAAATGAACTCATCCTTGGCACGTCTCTTCTGTGTCACCTTGCTTTTAACAACCGCAACGCCGGCCTACGCCGTAGAAGACAAACCTACGCACCAGGCCCCACAAGCGCGCGAGCTCTCTTTAACAGAGCTAAAAGTCACAAAAGCCGGTGATCTCGAAAAAAGCTGCGGTCCGCTATCCGCCGAAGCCGCCAATATGCGTGATATCATCTATGTCACACAGGACATCAAAAACAAATCAAACATGCAAAGCCACGGCGTAACAGCCGCAGGCACCATCGGTTCCTTCCTGATCGGCAGCGTCACAGGCGGCATTGGCTTGGCCGTAGGCGGCATGCTCATAGATTACAGCATTGATGGAAATGCCGACGACGCGGAAAAGATACAAGACATCGCCCAACAACGCCGCACACTCATGATGGGCATTTACAACGCCAAAAACTGCCAGGGCCCATTAGAGCACGCGATGCAAAACCCTGAGGAATTCGACCCGCTCGGCCAACTCGCCTCCACAGACGGTACGGTATATCACGGCGAATTGCGCAGACGCTATAACAACTAAACCTCTAATCTTTCGGTAAATTCACACGCGCAGGTAAATGCCCGGGCGGCACGGTATTGCGCACATTTTCAAGCATTTGCGTCGATAAAATCACACCCGATTGCCGATCGACCAAAACCTCATAAACGCCCTCTTCAGTTTTGAACAACACGGCATATTCGTTCGCGCGCTCAATAACCTCAACATCGCGTGACGGCGGCGCGGCTTCAAGCGCGATATACACCGCTTTATCCCTGCTAATCGCTGCGGGGACTTGAGGCATAGCAGCCGTCTCCGCAGGCGTTTCCCCTTCCACCGCGCGGTAAGGTTTTCTGCGAGGTTTTGGCACATCCGCCTTCTTCACAGGCTTTGGCGCGGCCGCCTTTTTCGGCGCGGGTTTCGGCGCAGATTCTTCTACAACTTGTTCTGGCTCAGGCTCCGCAACGATTTCAGGCGCAGGAACAGGCTCCACAGGTGCTTTCGGCGGTTCCATAGGCGCAGGCTCTGCAACACCTTCAGGTATAGGATCCGGCGCAGGGGCCACATCAGGAATGGCTTCAGGATACGCTTCCTGAACGACCTCTGGCGCGGGCGCGGGCTTCGCACTGGTCCCAAGGTCAATCACGTCCTTCGAACCATCCTCATGGATGATCGTAATCGTACTCCCGCCCTGGGCAAAAACACCGGGCGCAAAAACGGCAGCAGCCAGAACACACAAACATGTCGTTAAAAGGATTTTTTTCATAGATCCCAGTATACGGGATTCGCACCATTTGAAAATAAAGATTGACGCGAGAGCAAATACCTGCGCTTATAACATCAAGTTTGATACATACACGACGATTACGACACGACTTTTAAAAGACAATCACCCCTGAAATCAGGTTTCCGTGATTGAAAATTTCCCTTTCAAAAATCTGTTTGAGACCCGTTTTGAGAATGAAGGCCCTGATAATTCGGCGCCCCCATTTGCTTCAAACGCTAGCTTTCCGCGCGGTTGCGGACAAGCATCAACCGAATTGCTTATAAAGGAGAAATTTCATGGCAACCGGAACAGTAAAATGGTTTAACCCAAGCAAAGGCTTCGGCTTTATCGAACCATCAGAAGGCGGAAACGATGTATTCGTACACATTTCAGCTGTCGAAAAATCAGGCCTTGGCAACCTTGCCGAAGGTCAAAAGATTGAATATGACGTTCAAGAAGAAAAAGGCAAAGCCTCTGCGCAAAACTTGCGGGAAGCAGCATAGATGAGAGATAAAACAATCACCAGAAAGCCAATTCAGGCAGGGGATTACGGCCAGCCCGAGACCCTCGAAAAAACGCCCGAAACACCGGCCGCGGATATTCCATCCGCCGCCACAGCGCAAGCTACGATCGACGGTCGCAAAACGCTGGCTCTTTGGTCGCATTGATATCTAACACATGCCGAACATGAGAAACGGGGTTGCCAATGGTGACCCCGTTTTTTTATGCTTTTTCCGCCAACTTAGTCCAGTAAACGGACTAACTTAGTCCACTCGTTTCGCCCCCAAAACCGCTTAAAAAGCCAACTTAGTCCACTCAGTGAACTAACAAGCATATCTCAGGAATACGGCTCCATCCCCGATTTCGCCTCGCGCATACGCGCCTCGTATGGAATAAAAATCCCCGCCTTCTTGTTGCGCCGATACACAATCACGGCGCGGATATGCTCCGCCTCCATCTGCCGCAGATAATCGGAAAAATGCGTCTTAAAATCGTGAATTGTCGTATGTAAATATTTGTCCTGTATCCATTTCATGCGGATATATTAGGAATTTATTCTTAATTTGTCAAGCTCAATAAATATTTGACAGAATATTAAAAAACCGATAGTAATTATTCCCTGTTTGAGTATAGCTATGTCCAATACAATGATATCACGACTTGCAAAGTCTTCGTTAAGCACAGGTATGGCCACGCTCTTTATCGTAGCTTTACACAATCATATATACGATGACACTACCCTATCATATTCAGAATTTGTAAATGCCAGTGAAAATGGTGCTTTTCAGGAAATAACCATTGGTCCCAAAACAATCAGTGGGATGACAACACAAGGTAACATTCATTCCACAAGGATCCCGCCTGGTGCAGAGCCGTACAAAGACGTCAGAAATCCAAATTCGAAGATTAAAGCACAAAAAGAAATATCAACAATTTGGGCCGCACTTTATATAGTATTGAGCTGCGTTGGAGGATTGCTGGCCCTTGGTGGAATCTTCCCTAGCTTAAGACATGAGTTTATAAAAGCTATAGAAGAGACTGCTCCGAACAGCAAGTTTTTCAAAAAAAGAATTGAAGACAATGGCAACGAGGTCACTTTTAACGATATTAAGGGTGTCGATGAAGCCAAGGCAGAACTATTAGAGCTATTAGACTATTTAAAAAATCCAGCAGAATACCACGCAAAAGGAATAAAAGTTGCGAAAGGCATGCTCTTAGTAGGAAGCCCCGGAGGCGGAAAGACAATGCTTGCTAAAGCACTAGCAAACGAAGCAGGCGTACCTTTTCACTACTTATCTGGTGCTAGTATTGACGGAAAATTGGTCGGGTCAGGATCGGGGAAAATTGAGACACTTTTTGCAGAGGCCAGGAAGAACAGACCATGCATCGTTTTTATTGATGAAATTGATGCCGTTGCTGGAAGAAGAAGAGCTAACTCTGACGGACAAAGAAGCAGATGGGAAAATCAAACAATAAACCAGCTCCTAACAGAGCTCGATGGCTTTGAGAATAGTGAAGGCATCGTCGTTATTGGTGCAACAAACCTGCCAGACACGCTAGATCCAGCATTGCTCCGCCCGGGACGCCTAACAACCAGAGTTGATGTCCCTTTACCCGACGTTAATGGAAGGCTCGCAATCATCGAAAGCTATGCCAAAAAAATTAAAATAGAAGAAGGCCTAAAGCTCATAGATGTTGCAAAGTCATGTCCAGGCATGGCAGGAGCAGAACTTAAAGAAGTTGTAAATTTAGCCGCCCTGATAGCCCACAGAGATAAAAGATCTGCTACAACGATGAACGACTTCAGAAGCGCCCGCGATCGCCTCATAATGGGCCTTGAGAGAAAATCACAATACATTCCTGAAGAAACAAAAAGATTAGTAGCGTGGCACGAACTGGGGCACGCCTTTGTAAATTATGATTTAGGACAGGAAGTACTAGATAAAATTAGTATTATTCCTCGTGGAAAATCTTTGGGACAAACCATTAGTTTGCCTCCCAATGAAACAGGCTTACATACAAAAAGGCAGTTAAAAGGAAAACTAACAGCATTATTTGGAGGCCGCGCAGCGGAAAAAATTTACTGTGAAAAAGAAGAAGATTATACGTCAGGAGCACATGGAGATATCCAAGAAGCCACAAAAATTGCGCGCATGATGGTAGAAGAATTGGGCATGTCAGATGACGATAAACTCGGCTCTGTAAGATATGCAGGGCGCGATGATATTTCAGAAGACACAAGAAGAAAAATTGACAACGCAATTCGCAAATTATTGTCTGAAGCTGAAAAAGAAGCTTCTGATATTATTAAAAAATATCAAAAACAAGGAGCTTTCGATAAAGCCACAAACTTATTACTTGATGAAGAAACCATTTCAGGAGAGCAATTGGCTAGCATTATTTCACAGCCTACCCCCCCCTAAAACCCCAACTCCGCCTCTTCAAGCCGCTTAATCTCGTCCCGCAAGCTCGCAGCCTCTTCAAATTCCAAATTCTCCGCCGCTTTGAGCATGCGCTTGCGCTTCTCCTCAATCGCTTTGCGCAGCGCCGCGGGATCGGCGAGCAACGCCTGATCATGGTCATGCAGCGCGCGCGCAGCGGCCGCGCCTTCATCCTGCGTCCAGACAATATCGCTCAAATTCTTACGCACGCTTTCGGGGGTGATGCCGTGCTCCGCGTTATACGCCTTTTGCTTTTCCCGGCGGCGATCGGTTTCATCAATCGCGTATTGCATGCTCTCTGTAATACGGTCGGCATAAAGGATCGCCCTGCCGTCAACATTGCGCGCAGCGCGGCCTATCGTTTGAATAAGGGACGTTTTGGATCGTAAAAACCCTTCCTTATCCGCATCAAGGATCATAACCCGCATACATTCAGGAATATCAAGCCCTTCGCGCAAAAGGTTAATCCCGACCAACACATCGAACACCCCCTTGCGCAGATCATTCATGATCTCGATCCGCTCCAACGTATCAACATCCGAGTGTATGTATCTGACGGATATGTTATTTTCGCTTAAATACTCGGTCAGCGCCTCTGCCATTTTCTTGGTCAAAGTGGTCACGAGCAAACGCCCGCCCTGCCCGATCACCGCCTTGCATTCATGCATAAGATCGTCGACCTGATGCTCGGTCGGGCGGATTTCAACAGGTGGATCAATCAGCCCCGTCGGACGCACAACCTGCTCGGCAAATTCGCCGCCCGTTTGCTCAAGCTCCCATGGCCCGGGCGTGGCGGAGACAAACACCGTCTGCCCGCGAAAATCATTCCACTCCTCAAATTTCAGCGGACGGTTATCGACCGCCGCGGGCAGGCGAAACCCGTATTCCACCAACGTCGATTTGCGCCCGAAGTCGCCGTTATACATCGCGCGCAGCTGCGGGATCATCACATGGCTTTCATCCAGAAACATCAGCGCATCATCAGGCAGATATTCGATCAAGGTCGGCGGCGGCTCGCCCGGCGCGCGGCCCGTGAGATAGCGGGAATAATTCTCGATCCCCTTGGTCGTGCCCGTGGCTTCGAGCATCTCGATATCGAACTGCGTGCGCTGATCCAGGCGCTGCGCCTCCAAAAGCTTGTTGTTCTTCTCAAAAAACTCAAGCTGGATTTTCAGATCGTTTTTGATGTTCTTGATCGCCTGCAGCATCGTCGGGCCCGGCGTGATGTAGTGCGAATTCGCAAAAATCCGCACGCCCTCAAGGGCCTGATACTTCGCCCCCGTCAGCGGATCAAACTCGGTAATGCTCTCCAGCTCATCGCCAAACAGATCAAAACGCCACGCGCGGTCCTCAAAGTGCGCAGGAAACAGCTCGACCACATCCCCGCGCACCCGAAACGCCCCGCGCTCAAAGGCGATATCATTGCGGGTATAATGCAGCTCAATCAGGCGGGCGATCAGGTTCTGGCGGTCAATCTCCTGCCCGACGGACAGGTCTAACGTCATCGCCGCGTAATCCTCCTTCGAGCCGATACCGTATATGCACGACACCGACGCCACGATAATCACATCGCGCCGCTCAAACAGCGCGCGCGTGGCCGCGTGGCGCATGCGGTCAATCTGCTCGTTGATGCTGGAATCCTTCTCGATGAAGGTGTCAGAGCGCGGAACATAAGCCTCAGGTTGGTAGTAATCATAATAGGAGACGAAATATTCGACCGCGTTATCCGGGAAAAACGATTTGAACTCGGAATACAGCTGCGCCGCCAAAGTCTTGTTGGGCGCGAGGATAAGCGCCGGGCGCTGCAACGTTTCAATGATATGCGCCATCGTGAAGGTCTTTCCCGAGCCCGTAACGCCGAGCAAAACCTGATCCGCCAGCCCGTCTTGTATACCTTCGGTCAGTTTTTTGATAGCGGCGGGCTGATCGCCTGCAGGCTTGAAATCAGAGGCAATCCGAAACGGCTTCGTTGGCGCACGCCCCGCAACCTGGCCGGGGGCCTGCCCCGCCATCTCCGCCGCCACCTGATTAAGCTCGACCATTCCACGCATAAGAGGGAATATAGGGCACAGAGCCACCATTGCCCAATAAAAAAAACGCGGGGGCTTTATGGGCCCCCGTGTCTTTTTTAAAGTTTGGCAAACTTTAAGATCTAGTCCGAGGACTATTTCTTAGGTGGAGAAGCTGGCTTATCAGCTGGCTTACCGGGTTTACCTTTTGATGGTTTCGTAGCCATGGTGACTAGTCTTTCCTATCTGATGCGGCCTTAAGCGGTCGCGGCGATTACCAAATAAGCTTCGGTAACGCCTCCGATTATATGCTGAGTCGGGATAAAAAAATACAAAATTCGCATCAGTCCAAAACGAATTTTGATACAAAAAAAAGCGGGGCGTTTGACCGCCCCGCACGATGTACGCAGATATAATAAGATTATTTCTTCTTAGAAACCTTCTTCTTAGCAGCAGACTTTTTGGCTACTTTTTTAGCAGGTGTCTTAGCTGATAAAGCAGCACGCTTCATAGGAGCCGCTTTCTTCTTTGCTTTAGTTTTGGCTCTAGGCTTAAACTTCACAACGTTAGACTTTTTCGCTGCTGGTTTTTTAGCCGCTGGCTTTTTCTTGGCTACAGTTTTCTTCGCTGTTGCCTTCTTAGCAGCCGGCTTTTTTGCAGCGGCTTTCTTCTTGGCAGGTGCCTTTTTCGCTGCAGGCTTCTTAGCAGCAACCTTCTTCTTGGCTGGCGCTTTCTTAGCCGCTGGCTTTTTCTTGGCTACAGTTTTCTTCGCTGTTGCCTTCTTAGCAG
>CAYGNI010000078.1:0-9450 GCA_964351195.1 uncultured Micavibrio sp. | reverse complement strand
CCCGGGGCGCCGCGGCCGGGGGCCCCGCGGCCCCCCCCCCCCCCCCCGGGGGGGTATGGGGGGGTGCGCGCGCTTCGAGTTCAACTTGAAGCGCGCACAGATTTCGGGGTGAACTCCGTGCGCTCCGAGTTCGCGGCGCTCCGAGTTCAAGGGCGATCTACGGGTCATGACGACACCTCCCCGCCCGGCAGCGCGTAGCCCCAGCGCCCGCCTCGGCCCGGCAGGCGGACGCGCTCGATCCGCCCCTCGCCCTCGGCGATGTCCAGCAGGTCCGCCACGCGACGCCAGGACAGCCCGGGCTCGCCCTTGGCGTCCTCGCGGATCTCGGCCTTGCCGACCGGCTCGGCGGAGATGAACCGGGCGACGAACCGCTCCACGCCCCACGACGGCTCCGCGGGCTTGTCCGCCTTGGGCGAGGCGTCCTTCTTCTTGCCCGGCCGCTCGTTCTTGAGCGACGCCGGGTCGAGCGTGTCGTCGACCGACCACACCGGGAAGTCCCACCGCAGGCAGGTCGGGTCGATGGGCGGCCAGGACCGCACGGCCGCGTCGAGCACGACCACGCCGTCCTCCTCGTGCGGCCGAAGGACCAGGTGCGTGTCGGTGGCCCGGCTCTGTGCGCCCGCCCCGGCCCCGACATCGGTCACGCTCTTGCCGCTCTGGCTGCCCTTGGTCGAGTGGTGGATGAGCACGAAGCAGCAGCCGAGGCGGTCGGCGAACGAGTCGATGCGGTTGTAGATGTTGGCCATCGTGCCGTTGTCGTTCTCGTCGCCGCCGGCGGGCATGAAGCGGTAGAAAGCGTCGAGCACGATGACCTTGAACCGCCCGGGCTCGAGGGCCTCGAAGTACGGCGCGAGCGTGAAGATGTCCTGCAGCCGCCCGCGCAGGTTGTCCGCGAAGATCCGCTCGGCGATCTCGCGCATCGCCACGCCCCGGGCCTGGGCGACCTTCGGCAGGCGGTGGGCGCTGGTCTCGCGGTGCAGCTCGTTGTCGATGATGAGAACCGGCCCGGCCTCGGTCTGGTAGCGCCCGAGCCACGGCCGACCGGTGGCGACGGCGATCGCCAGGTCGAGTGTGAGCCAGCTCTTGCCGGTCTTGGGGCTGGCGATGACGTTCATGGTCTCGCCGGCGCGGAGCAGGCCGTGGATCACGGGCTCGCGCAGCTGCGGGTACGCCGCGACGAGCTCGCCCACCGGCACGGGGCAGGGCTCGAGCGGCCCGGTCGATGACGGCGTGTCGGTCATGAACGCCGAGAGGTCAACGCCGGTCGTGTGCTCGCGCGAGCCGTAGCCCTCGGTCGCGAGGGCCGACGCCGCGGCCGCGAAGTCGCCGTGGTGCTCGAGCAGCGCGTAGACCGCGAACGGCGAGTAGCCCTTGTGCGCCTCGAACGGCGCGGCGTTGGTGCTGAAAACGTAGAAGACCCGGCTCTTGAGCGTCGCGCTCGTGCCCGCCGACTTGCCGGGCCGTCGCCAGTGCTCGTTCTCCCCGGAGCGGACCACCGCCCATCCGTGCCGGAGCAGGATCTCGCGCGGGTCGCCCCGGTCGTTGAAGTCGTCGCCGGGACGGGAGGGGCAACTGTTCGGGAATGCCGAAGAGTTGGAGGGTGCGAGATCACCGCCGATCACGGGCTGGGGCGTTTCGTCCAGCGCCCACGCACACCCGAGCAGCACATCCCGCTCGTCGGCGCTAATCAACGGCGGCTCGCACAGGTCGCCCTGGACGACCTCGTAGCCCGGCGACGGGTCGCACAGGAACAGCCCGCCCTCGCCCCGCGTCTCGATGATGGTCACCGTGACCACCCACGCGCCCGACGCGTCGCGCCTCGGCGCGTACTCCTTGCTGCCCACGACGACCGGTTCCTCGGTGTCTACATCGATTCGGCGCTGGGCGAGCTTGGTGTTGCCCGACACGGGCGTCTCGCAGCGGTAGACGACGTGCCTGCCACCCGATGGCGTCGTCTCGATGACCAGCCGCTCCAGCAGTCCCGGCGCTGCCGCCTCGACCGCTTCGCGCCACGCCTCGAAGGCCTCTCCGCCGCCGCCGTCCCAGTTGTCGAAGTCGATCATCTCCAGGTGGCCCGACACTGCCCCGCACACGAGGCACATCGCGCTCGGCGACGACTCGGGGTTGAACCACGATCCCAGTTCGTCGCCAGACGGCAGCCGCGTCTGGTACGGCTTCCATGAGGACAGGGCGACGCGCTTCTCCTCGCCGCGGCGGATCGCGGGCAGGGCGCACAACCCCGCGGCCACGCAGGCCGTCGCGTGCGAAGCGAGCGTGCCGTTGCGACGGGGCGAATCGGATGGGTGCGGCGCGTCCGACATCAGAACGGCACCTCGTCGTCACTGTAGCCGAGCGCCGCGAGGGCATGTTCAGGCAGGTTGTCCGGATCCTCGAGACGCGGCGGCTTGTCGCCGAGCGCGTAGCCGACGATCCGCTCCCATTCGTCGCCGGGCTTCTTCTCCAGCGTGATGCGCTCGGTCCGGGCCACCGCGCCCGCGTTGGCCCACTCGACGGCTTCCTCGACCGAAGACGGGGGCGCGTCATTGGACCGCTCTCGCCACCACTGCTCGGCCTTCTTGCGTGCGTATCCGCCCTCGGGGTGCTCCAGGCAGATCCACTCGCGGGCCCAGCGGTTGAAGCCGATGCGGTACTCGACGCGCATCGTCGGCTTGGCCAGCGGGTCGTTGCGCTTGTGGTGGACGTAGTACGCGACCTCGATGACGCGCTCGTCGCGCCGGGCCGGGCCTTCCGAGCCGGTGACGACCTCTTCGTCCGAGGCGACCGCCGCGTGCTTGACCTGCCGCGGTGGGAACTTGTGCCCGCACTCGGGACAGACGGCATACGCCGCGTGGATCAGCGCATCGCACTCGGGGCACTGCTTGGCGGGGGCTTCACCCGAGGCGTCCTTGGTGTCGGCCAGCCGGATCGCGTCCACCGGGCCGTGCCGGAGCACGTTGCCGCCGAAGTCCAGCACGAGGCAGTCGGTCTTCCCATCGGACAGCCGAAAGCCCCGCCCGACCATCTGATAGTAGAGCCCGGGGCTCATCGTCGGGCGCAGCATCGCCACGCAGTCGACATTCGGGGCGTCGAAGCCCGTCGTCAGCACGTTCACGTTCGCCAGGTATTTCAAGTCACCGGACTTGAAGCGGGCGATCAGCGCATCGCGCTCCTTGGCCGGAGTCCCGCCCTCGACGAACCCGCACTCAACGCCGTGCTTCTCACGCAGCACCCGCACCACGTGCTCCCCGTGCCGGACGCCCGAGCAGAACAGCAGCACGCTGCGCCGGTCGACCGTCGCGGCGACGACCTCGGCGCACGCCGCCTCAACCAGCCCGTCCTCATCCATGCGGTCCTCGAGCTCGCCGGCGACGAACTCCCCGCCCCGCACATGGATGTCACTGGTGTCGGCGACCGCCTTCCCGGCCCGGCTCTTGAGCGGGCACAGGTAGCCCTGCACGATGAGCTCCCGCACACCGGCCTCGAAGCACACCTCGTGCAGCACCGACTCGGGGCCGCAGATCGTGCCGGTCTTCATGCGGTACGGCGTCGCCGTCAGCCCGATGACCCGCTGGTGGTCGCACAGGTCCCTCGCGTCGGCCAGGAACCGGCGGTACATGCCCTCGCCGTCCGGGGGGATCAGGTGCGCCTCGTCTACGATGACCAGGTCGAGCGGTCCAAGATCGTGCGCCCGCTGGTACACCGACTGGATGCCCGCGATCGTCACGGCGTACCCGAGATCCCGCCGACCAAGCCCGGTGCTGAACACGCCCACTGGCAGATCGGGCGCGACGGCCTGCAGCTTGCCCGCCGCCTGCTCGATCAGCTCCTTCACGTGGGCGACCACGATCACCCGCCCGTTCCATTTCTGCACCGCGTCGCGGCACAGCTCGGCGATGACGTGGGTCTTGCCCGAGCCGGTCGGAAGGACGACGGCTGGGTTCGTATCGCTGGCGGCGATGTGGCTCCACACGGCGTCGACCGCGTCGCGTTGGTATGGCCTGAGTCCCATCAGTTCGTCGCCTCCATGCTTGTGATCCGGACGACCACCTTGCCCCCGGGCACGACCGGCCCGCGCTCGATCTCGAGCCGATCGATCTGGCAGTCGTCCTCGTACACCCCGCCATGCCCGAGGGCGTCGAGCAGGGCCTTCATCGCGTTGTCCAGGTCCCGCCGACGCCGGTCGGGCGGGTGGGCGGTGACATGCACCGCCACCCGTCCCGACATGGGCTCTGCCGTTCGCCGCGCGAGCCGGGCGCAGACCCGCTTGCGGAACTTTCGTCCCTCGCGGCTGATCAGCGTCCGATCGCCGACGCGACGCCAGTAGTGGTTCACGCTGGGCGGGTACGGCAGCTCGACGACGAACGCGCCGTCGTCCGCCGCCGCGGCGTTCAGCGCTTCCACGGCGGCGTCCCTCCCGAGGCGGCCGCCATCGGGCGCTGCGACGCGGTGCCGGTGTCCCGCTTGGCGTAGCCCTTGATGGTGTTGGTCGGCTCGCCGTTGTCCTCGCGGTTCTTGATCGCGACGCTGACCACCAGCGGCAAGTTGTGCAGCTCGACCGAGTCGCGGGGCCGCAGCACATTCACCGCCCGGCAGATCGCCGACAGCGTGCCCTTGGCGATCTCGACCGTCTGCGTGTTGGTGTGCTTGAGGGTCAGGCGGTCCCAGAGCTTGCGGCCCTTGAACGGCCCCTCCAGCACCTCCATCTCGAGTTCCAGGTACTCGCCCTTGCCGTTCTTGGTCGGCTTCATGGCGCTGGCCGTGATGGCGGCCACGTACTTGCCGGCGGGGATGGGATCGAAGCCGGCATTGGGCTCCACTTGGCCAGCGTCGAATCCGTTCAGGTCTGCCATGGGTCAGGCTCCTTGTGTTTGGGTGGTCTGGTTGGTCTCGTTCTGGTTGGCGTTCTCGATGGCTGCGCCGGGATCGCCCTCGCCGCGCGCCATCGCCGCGAACACGCGGTAATCCAGCGGCAGCTCGTCGGGCAGGTTCAGGCGGTTCTTGGCGACATGGGCGGGCCGCTCGGTCGTGCGGAGGATCCGCTCGCCCGTGCCGATGCCCTGCGTGCGCTTGCGGTCGAAGCCCTCGCTCTGGGTCTTCGTGTGGACGCGGTAGGTGGCGAAGAGCACCTCGTCGCACCACTCCTGGATCAGCGCCGAGGCCTGCTTCTGAAGGCGGGGCACGTAGCGGTCGTAGGTGTCGGTCTCGGGATTGGCGAACTTCTCGATCGCGGCGTGCGCGATCAGGACGACCTGCATCCCGCGCTCGGTCCGCAGCGCGTCGAGGCCCGCCAGGACCTCGCGCCATTGCGTCAGCGCGAAGATGTAGCCCTTGGCGTAGCCGATGTCCTCGATCGTCTCGACGCCGCGCTTCGCGCAGACCTCGGCCCAGATCAGCCGCTCGAGCCAGTCGAGGCTGTCGATGACCACCGTCTGGTAGCCGTGATCTTCGCTGTAGAGCGCCGACAGCGCCCCGAGCACGTCTGCGTACTTGGTCGCCAGCGGGAAGCGATCGCAGTCGATGTCGTTCGTACCCTCTTCGGTCGTGATGAAAACGGGCGTCTCGGCCATCGCGCCGAAGGTGGACTTGCCGACGCCGTGGACGCCGTAGAGCATCACGCGACGCGGCATCAGCGTGCGGCCCTTCTGGATGTGTGCGAGTGCGGTCATGATCGATGGGTCTCCTTGCGGTTGGTGTTGCGGGTTCAGGACTGGGTGTCCTGGTGCGACGGTCAGTTGGGCAGGCGGTCGTACAGCCGCAGGGACTCGAACCCCGTGGGCCACTGGCCGGTCTCCCGGCAGCGGATGAGCTCTTCGACGGCCCGGTCGTTCTCGGCCTGGGCGGCATCAAGGCACTGCGGCGCGAACTGCCACACGCCGCAGCGGAACGGCTCGCGCTTCTCGACCGCGATGATGTGGACGGGCAACGTGACGCCGCTCACGACGGCGAGCAGCGCCCGGTAGAACGCGAGCTGGTGCAGGTACTTGAACGCGTCGATGTGCCACTCGAACGAGTCAATCGAGTCGCAGGTCTTCAGATCAACGAGCCCGCGGCCGTCCTTGGGATTGATCCAATCGAACCGGGCCTGGCACAGCACGCCGTTCATCCGGCCGCGCACCACGCCCTCCGCGACGCCCTCGGCTAACAGCTCGCGGGCAAACAGGTGCTCGCGCACGCTCGCGGCCATCTGCTCGACCGTCGCGGCGTCGGTGTCGGCCAGCACGGGCTTGCCGCGCTTCTCGGCCCATTCGGCGAAGGCCTTCGTGCTCGAGCCGTACGGCTTGCCTGTCTTCTCGTTGATCGGCCCGCCGACCGCGTACTCGGCCTCGTAGCGTCCGCGACCCTCGAGGATCAGCGTGTGCGCCGCCCGCCCGACGAGGAACGCGTGGCTGTCCCGATCCGGGATCAGCCCCATCTCCTTGCGCCGGAACAGCAGCGGGCACGAGCGGAACTCCGCCAGGCGGTGCGAGGTCAGGCAGTCGCTCCGACGGGCGTGGTAGGTCTCGGCGGGCTCGCGGATGAGCACACGGGCGAGGCAAGATTGGAGGTCGTCTGTCTTCTGGAGTATCGCGCTCATCAGGCGGCCACCCCCTGCGGTGCGCGGGCCTGACCGCTCCTGGGCCCGCCGCAGGGCATCCGGCGGACCGCGAACCCGTCGGCTCCGAACTCCTTGATCAGGAATGCCGTGAAGATCCGGACCACGGCCGCCCCGCAGGGCGAGCCGCCATCGACCAGCAGCGCAGCGCGGGGCGGATCGGCGTGATAAGACACGTCGGTGCGGGTCCGGGCCTCCCCGAACAGACCCTCGGCGGCCAGGATCGACAGGTGCAGTGTGGCCTCGGCCTCCGCCAGAGCGGCAGGGGAGGCGAATCGGAATCGAAACACATCGGTCAACATCAGGAGCTCCTTTCACGGGCGCACCGACCGCCGCCCGTGAGACCCAGCCCCTCGAGCCGCGGCGTACACCGTGGTCGAGGGGCCGGGGCCTCCGGAGGGAAGAGAGAGAACCGGCGGTCGGGGGGCGCTTCTTGGGTCACCTATGCCGCCACCGCCGCCGGTGCGCGGTCAGGCCGGCCCAAACCCGGCCGCCTCGAAGCGGGCGCGGAACCGTTCGAGGGCGTTCTGGATCTGCCGGCGGCTCACCGCAGCGCCGGACCGGCGCGACCACTCGCGCGCGGCCGCCGCCTTGCCGTGCTCGGCGACCAGCCGAAGCAGGTCCCGGTCCTTCGGGTCGAGGGTGGCCATGACCGCCGCGACGGCCTCACCGGTCTCGGCGGTATTGAACTGGCAAGCGGGGGCGGCTTGGCGGCGGCGCTGCTGGTCGGCAGGACCGAGGACGGTGCGAAGCGGGACGGCGTCGCCGTCGCACTCGACGAGCGTCCCCTCAAGGGAGATCGCCTCGTAATCGCCGCGCCGCTTGTGGCGGCCACGGAATCGCAGCTCCATCGCCACCCAGGAATCGATGGCGTTCGTGACGAACGCCTCGATGTTCCCCCGGGCGGGATCGAACAGGTGGGCCTTCTCCAGCAGATACAGCAGCATCTGCTGCGTCAGGTCATCGCGGTCCGACCAGGAGAAGTCGGTGCGCCGGCAGAGCTGGGCGGCTTTGATGCGGATGAGGGTGGCGGTGAAGGGGTCAGAAACAATCTGGTTGGGGTTACCCATGACGGGCCTCCGAGACCGGAGGCAGCGCGTGGGGTGTCGCCATCAGTGCGCACGGATCGCGCCCGACCGTTTAGCGGCGGTTCGCGGAATCGTCGTTGACGACGACACCCGAACGGCACTGCTTCGCGGCCAGTTGCGAAGTTGATGATGGACTTAGACAACGATGATGGTCATGCACCTTGCGGTAGTCGCGACCATCGCGGAGGCCCCCGAGAGCGGGGCAAGACAGGCTCTCTCTGTTGGTTGGTGTGGGTCATGCGGCTTCCGACTCCTGGCCGTTAGGTGTCGGAGGAATGGTGCCGCTTAACTGGTTTTCTAGTGGGTAGTTACGGCGTCTTCAGCGCGTCATCAAGGCGTAAATAGTGGGTAATTAGTGTGCCGTCGCTTCCGCCAGATACGAACGGCCGTCTGGGGTGATGGCGGCCCCCGAACGCTTGCCCTTGGGATAGCACACAAAGTCCAGGTCCTGAAGTTCTTTGAGCTCGCCGCCGATGGTCTTGCGCGTGAGACGATGGCCCTTGGCATCCGTAGCCTCAACCATGTCGGCCTGGCTCATCAGCGATTTGGCCTCTGAGAGAACCGTGAGGAGCAGCATCTGGTTCTTGCTCAGTGGATGGGATGGTCGTAATCCGTCATCCGCTTCTGATGGCTGCGCGGCCTTGGGGAGCGCAGCTTTGTGATCACCGCCGCTCGTGCGGAAGCCAAACGCGAGCATGGATCCGTCGGCGATCTTTCCGTGATACTGATCCTCGGCCGATGCCTGCATAGCCTCGATCATCACCGCGTTGACCTGCTCGGCATGCCGCCGATGCAAGTCAAACACACTGTCAATGACCACGGTGGGCGCGAGCGACATGAATCGGGTGACTCGACCCAATTCGGCAGCGTACCGCCGGCCGAACTCGGCGGAGTCCTCTAGTGCAGCGATCTCGCGTGCAAAGCCAAGGAATCGCTCAGCGATAATGCGGTCCTCGGTTCGCTTACGAGGTTCCGTCAGTACATCGTGTCGATATAGACTCGATGGCTCTAGCGTTCCGCCGTCTACACCGAGCGTTGCGAAGCGACGCGACACGCACTGTGAGCACACGCCACAGTGCGGGCTCGCCTTGGTCGTCTCCCGAGTGTGCATGCAACTCACGCTGGAAGCGATCAACTCTCCCTGACCTGCGTGCTTGATGATCTCTACCACGTCCTGCTTCGTCTTCGTCAGAAATTCGTTCCGAACCTGGAACTTCTGCTCGAACACCGCTGACAGGAGTTGGCTGTACCATGCCAAGGTCTGGGGATGTGTCGTCCGGGTTGCCCGTGCACCGAGCTCATGCTCAGCCAGGGGGAGGTTGATGCTCACGACTCCGTTCTCGAAGAAGTCGACAGCATGCAAGCCGAAGATCCTCGCCACAACCGCCCCAAGCGTGACATAGAGGAAGGATCGTGTCCGCTGGGTGTGATCCTTTTCCACCAACCCCTTCTTGTTGCACCAGACAGATACTGGCAGCGGGGCGTTGCCGGACACAGAGGCTCGTTTGACAAGCTCCTTCACGAGACTCTTCTGCAGCCCGGCCACATGAGCCGCTGGCTTGTGGCTTACCATTGCAATGCGCCGCCCCGCAGAAAGCTCTTGCACGGCTCCGCCCAGGGAATCGATTCCGCCTGAGAAGAGGAGGACCTTCTCGATGCCTTCTGGATTCGGGTCACCGGAGCCGAATTCCAAGTAGTTCTCTACCGCAGGGGGTTCGTCCAGTTCACAGAAGGCGAACTCGAAGTTGTCACCGGAGATGAAGTTCAACA
>CAYGNI010000077.1:0-9450 GCA_964351195.1 uncultured Micavibrio sp. | reverse complement strand
CATTCTCATTGATTTATCCGATTCTTATGTGTGGGGTAGAATTATCGGATACGCCGTTGTTTTAGGTCTTCTTATTTCCACGGCTTTGAGTTTTCAGGCTGCGACCGCGCTGGAGCAGGGGTTGAAGATTGATCCTTACCCCAATCAACAGCGTGCGCAACGGCTGGTGACCGAAGGTCCGGGCGTCGAAAATAAAGAGTTTCGTAATTTTACAGAAGAGGCTTTGAGGCAGCTTGAGGCGGAACGAGCGCTGCCCGGTGGTTTGGAGATTGTTGATGAGCCTATGCCAGCGAAAGAGGAACTTTCGAATAAAGAGACGAATAATGATTATTTAACGCTCGATCCTATTCCATTGGCAGAGCCTAAAGAGTCAGAGCGTAAGATTGTAATTCAGGTCGGACCTGACGTGACGCCTGAAAGGGATCCTGTGAGTGATGATATTTTGCCGCCTCCTAGCGGCATGGAGCCTTATACTCGTCCTGCACAGCAGCAGGCTGTGAAAACAGCGCCGCCTGCTCCTGCGTATGTCAGAACGGAAAAAGAAATGAATGATCCGCCGATGGGCGATGTCTATAAGCTGGCGCGTGAGCGGGCGATGGCAGAGAATGTCCGGCGCGCGGAAGAGCAGGCAGTGGAAGAGTCTGCAGCGATGGCTTCGGCGTTGCTCGCTGCGCAGCCTGCGGAGCTTGCACCTGTTACAGCGGTTGAAACCGATGTGGAGGTTGCTACAGCGGCGGGCGTGAAGGCGGAGATGAATGCACCGGTGGATATTCGCCGCACCCCGATTGTGGTTTTGGGCGATGGTGCGGGGCAAAGCTATAAGGCGGCGGATTATACGCCGGGATGGAATGCATCGAGTGAGCAATCTTTGCGCGATGTTTTGCAGCGTTGGAGCAAGGTCGAGGGAGCGTCCCTCATTTGGGATACGAAGGCACGCTTTAGTGTTGCACGGAGCTTCAAGTCAGAAGGGTCTTTTGAGGAGGCTGTTGGGCAGCTTTTGGAGCAGTCATTCATGGGTGACTGGAAGCCTGTGGGACAGCTTTTCGTTGATCCTGTCACGGGTGTGAAAGTCTTGACTGTCAAAGCCGAACGCACTTAATCCCCGTTTCACGCACACGGTTATCATTGTTTTATCAACAGAGTTATGCACAGGCGCTTGTCTGTGGATAAGATTTGTGTCACACTTTACAAGTCTTTTGGGGTGATTCGCCCTTGTTGTTCAACAATTACCACCGTAAAGCCGTTCTTTGATATGCGCATCAAAACATACCTTTTAACATCTGCTATTGGACTCGGATTGGCGTTTTCTTCTGCTAATTTGATCGAGCCTGCTTATGCGCAGAAGGGTGCGTATCTCAATGCGCAAACGCAGTGGGCAGTGACGAAAGTGCAGGGGAATGGCAGTGATGCGTCGAAATACTGTGCTGTGGCGCGGCGGTTCGAGCAAGGTACGATTTTGACGATTGCGCAAAACCCGGGTGACGAAACCTCGTTTGCACTCGATTTTCAAAAATATAAGTTTGATCCTACGCGGGCGCTCAATGTGACGCTGGACCCCGGTGCGGGTGAGCAGCGCGTTTACGATGTTAAGCCATTATCCGCGAAAGCGTTTGTAGTGAAGCTCGGGCGTGATGATGCGTTTTTCCATGCTCTGCAGAAAACAGGTTTGCTGCGTGTTGAAGCGGCGAACCAATCTTACGTGTTTAATATTTCTGACGTGGATGCTGGACAGTTCAAGCTCAGCTCGTGTTTGAATTCTATTCGTGGGGCGAGTGTTCCTGCAGGCACGTCTTCTGCGGATGCGGCTGTGATTAAAGATTTGAACCACCGTGTACAGACACTCGAAATTCAAAACGAAGCTTTGATGGCGAAAGTGCGCGCGGCGGATACCTCTAATATCAGTGGGCATGATGTTTCAGCTATGGCTGGGAAGCTTGAGGTTCTACGATCTGAAAATGAGCGTTTGAAGCTTGCGATTAAAGATAAGGATGTTTCCGGTAAGCATACTCAGATCCTTGAGCAACAGATTGAGTCTTTGAAAAACAGCAATGCAGCGTTGCAGGATCAGCTTTCAGAGAATAAGCCATTGGGGCTAGAGAAGAAATATGCTGATCGTATAGCGGCGATCAAGGAAGAGAATGAAGTTTTGAAGGGGCGCGTTCAACGATTGTTGGATAGCGCGGGGAGCGCAGAAGAAGCTGCGCAGGAATTGGCGAGCTTTAAGGCGAAGAATGAGGCACTGAATGAAAAGCTTGCAGCCGTGAAGAGCGAGGCGGCGGCATATCAGACGGCGGAGATTGGTCGGCTTCAGGATGAGAACCAGGTTTTGAAATCCAAGCTTGCGGATTATGAAGAGATGGTGGTTTTGGTGGAAACACTGCGCGAGCGTGTAGCCTCGCTGGAAAGTCAGAATACAGCTCTGCGCGATGCTGCGGCTGAAGTGGATATGCTGCATGGTAAGGTTGCAAGCCTGGAGGCGGAGAATGCCACTTTGCGCAATTCATCGGGCGCAGTTCAAAATTTGCAGCAGAAAATTACGCAGCTTGAAAGCCAGAATGACTTGCTGAAACAGTCCGCTGTGGGTATTGCGGATGATGATGGTGAGAGTGTTACTTTGCTGAAGACGATGCAGGAGAAAACTGTTGCGGCGTTGAACGGTACGATCGATATGCTGCGCCGAGAGAATAAGCAAAAAGATGCAGCGCTGATGGATCTTGGTGCCTTAAAGGGTGAAGTCGCAACGCTTCGTGAAGAGAAAGAAGCGCTCGAGGCAAAGTTAGCGGCGGCGTCTGCGAAACAATCTGATAATATTGAAGCTCTTAAGAAAGAGCTTAATGATGTGCAAACGCAGGCTGGGGGCTCTGATATGGAGCAGGCCGAATTGGATGCATTGCAAAAACGTCTGGAGCAAGCGGTTGAAGATAATCAGCTCTTGGAAGATCAGTTGATGAAGGTCAGGGGCGACCTTAAATCCGCGCAAACGGCGAAGACTTTGCAGCAGGAATATGAGGGTCTTGTTGCAGCTTTGCGCCAGGAAAATGACATCCTTAAAGATCGTATTGATACGATGCAGGGCGGTAATGCTACGGCATCTTTGGTGCAGCGCGCTTCGCATGAGGTTGCTGAGATTGATGTTGATGAACCTGTTGCTATTCCTGTTCATGGTAATCGTGGACAGATGGATCAGCAGGCTTTGGCGCAGCGGCTAGACCAGATTAGAGCGGCGGCTGGCGATGATGCGTTTGAGATCGCACAGCTGATGGAAGAAGACATGACCGAGGCGCAAAGACAGGAAGCTTTGCTGCGTCAAACTCTTGAGCAGGAAATTATTGACGGCGCGATTGTTTCTGATGAGCCTGTCGAGATGAATGTGGGCGAAGACCCTTATGAAGAGTTTGGGGTGATTGAACAGCCTGATCCGTTTGCTGCGCCGGAAGAGCCAGCTATCGAAGATGTTGAGACAGTGTCCGTGAAGGATGAGCCTGCACCGACCGTCTATGAAGAGCCTGAAGTGGTTATCGAGCGTATTGAAGAGGATGAGCCTGTTGTGGCTGTCGCGCCAATCCTGCCTGAAAGTAATTTGCCTGAAAGTGATTTACCTGAAAGTGATTTACCGGGCGTTGAAAACGTGCTCGAAAATGCAGGTGTTGTTGCAGCAAGTAGTGTTGAGCGCATGAGCGATATTTCTACAGCTGAATTTTTGGCGTTCCAATGGTCTGCGGGTGATACTTTTGGAACAGCAGAGCAAAAAACTTTGAAAAATGCTGCAGCATTTGATGATGAGGTGAAGGCTTATATCATGAAAACGCAGCAACGTTGTGAAGGTGATTTTGCGGTTATTCCTGATACGAGCAAAGATGTTGGCGATATGCGGATTGATACATATGAGATCGCGTGTGTTGGCGCAGGCGTTAGCTCTGCTGTGTCATTAGTGTTCTATCAAACGCAAGGTGTCTTTAGCGCTATTGCGCATGAAATTGCTGCGGAAAATATGGAGCAAGCAATGAGCATGCGCGATAAAATTTTCACCTCATTAACAGGTAGTACGAAGTCGTAAGACCTTCTCATTTGTAAGAATAAAAAAACACCCCAAGTTTGCGCTTGAGGTGTTTCTTCTTATTAAGGAGGAGAGTCCTACTTTAAAAAACTTTATTCTGCAGCGATGCGATTGATCTCTTTTTCGATTTCTTCAATGTTCTTTTTGAGCTCATTAATTTTGGCTTCCTTTTCATTGGATCCGTCGGTGTTTGCTGCGCCTGTAGCACCGAAGGGAGTAAACATCTTCATTGTGCGTTCGAACATTTCCATGTTCTTACGGTTCATTTCCTCGATCGCCTGAGAGCCAGGGACATTTGGAACGCCAGGAACCTTTGGGAATATACCTTGCATGTTGTTCATGCCTTCGAGGGATTTATTCATTTGTTCGCGCATGCGTTCCTGATTTTGTACGAAAACATTCATGGTCTGCTCTAAATAGTTTGGAACAGCCTGTTGAACATTGTCGCCATAAAAGCCAATAAGCTGGCGTAGGAAGTTTGTTGGAAGAAGGTTTTCTTCACTTTTGCCTTCCTGGTCGACGATGATTTGTGTCAAGACAGAACGGGTGAGATCTTCACCGGATTTCGCATCCTGTACAACAAAGTCGTGTCCTTCTTTGACCATTTCGCACAAATCGTCGAGCGTGACATAGCTTGAGCGGCCTGTGTCATACAGACGGCGATTTGCATATTTTTTTATGATAGTGGGTTCGTTTACTCCGCGTCTTGTTCTAGCCATTTTTCATACCTTTATAAGCCACCCTGTTCAGGATGGTGTTTTGGTTAAATAAACTCTGAATATGATCATTATGCACAAAATTTCATGCAATAAAAGGAGAAAATGCTGCACTGCATTTTCTTCAACGGAAACAATGGCTTTTACGATGTTTAAATTTACGGTATATAGTTGTGCATGAGAAACGCACCGAGAATAATGTCTGCGCATATGGGAATGGCCGCATCGTATTGGCGGGATAATTTTTCATCGGGCGCAGAGAATGCTGCGGGTATTCACAATGAAATGCTCGACATGATGCGTGGCATACAAATGTATTTAGGGCATCCGTATGAACGTCATATTTCACCTTTAAAATGTGTGCATGAAATCGGCTGTGTAAAAATTTTAAGCGACCCTGATCATGACTATGGGGAGGGGCGGGAAGTTTTATTGCTCGTTCCTTCTCTCATTAACAAAGCCGATATTTTAGATTTGATGGAAGAGCGATCTATGATGCGGTGGATGGGGGCGCGAGGTATTGATGTTTATCTGTTGGATTGGGGCGGTGCGCTTGCTGATCCGGATGCGCAGAATTTTGATGGCGCAGTTGAAAAAAAGATTATTGAGGCGGCAGCGTTTTTACATGCACAAAAAGGTGGGCCTGTTCATACTTTAGGATATTGCATGGGCGGGACATTGGTGACGGCGGCGGCGGCGCTGAGGCCTGATCTTTTTGCATCGATGATATGTCTGGCTGCGCCGTGGGATTTTCATGGTGGGACGCAGGCATTGCTTAACCGGGTGAAATTCTGGTCGCCGACATTGCTGCCTTCGATGAAGGATAAGGGGCATTTGAGCGTTGATTGGTTGCAGCTTTTATTTGCGTCGTTGGACCCGGCGTTGGCGATGCATAAATTTGTGCGGTTTGCACATATGGATCAGGATGGTGTTGATGCGGCTTTGTTTGTTGCGGTTGAGGATTGGCTCAATGATGGTGTGCCTTTGCCCGAGGATATGGCGGGTCAGGTTGTTAAGGATTGGTTTTTTGAGAATGCGCCGGCCTGTAAAAAATGGCGCGTGACAGGTCAAGTCATTGATCCCTCGAAGATAGATTTGCCGGCTTATATAATAGCGTCGTCGAAAGATAGGCTTGTGGAATTTGAAACAGCGAAAGCTTTGGCTGATCAAATCCCGAATGCTGTCCTTTACGATCCTGCGTGCGGGCATGTGGGGATGATTGCGGGTGGCAATGCGGTCGAAAATGTATGGCAGCCGATTGCGGATTGGATTTTGGATGATTAGATGTTAGATGATTAGAGCTTAAATTTTTTTAAAGAGGAATTTTGTTTATGGAGTCTATTGTTATTGTATCCGCCAAGCGTAGCGCAATTGGAAATTTCGGCGGAACGTTAGCGCCGTTGTCAGCAGCTGAGCTTGGCACGATTGCGATTGAAGCAGCGCTTAAGGATGCGGGCGTGAAGGCCGATGACGTTGATGAAGTGATTATGGGCCAGGTTTTGACGGCCGGGTGCGGACAAAATCCGGCGCGGCAAGCGGCGATTAAAGCCGGAGTTCCCAAAGAGCGCACAGCGTATACGATCAATCAGGTTTGCGGGTCGGGCTTGCGGAGTGTTGCGCTCGGGATGCAGGCGATCTTGGCCGGTGATAGCGATATTGTTGTTGCGGGCGGGCAGGAAAGCATGAGCAATGCGCCGCACGCCAAGCAGCTGCGTGATGGTGTGAAGTTCGGCAATGTTGCGTTTTTAGACACTATGATCGTTGATGGTCTGTGGGATATTTTTAATGATTATCATATGGGGATTACGGCCGAGAATATTGCAGAGCAATTTGGTATCTCACGGGAAGATCAGGATGCGTTTGCTGCAGGGTCGCAGCAGAAGGCCGAGGCGGCGATTAAGGATGGTAAGTTTAAGGATGAAATTACGCCCGTCACAATTAAAACCCGTAAAGAAGACATCGTTTTTGATGCGGATGAATTTCCACGCGCAGGCGTAACTGCTGATGGTTTGGCGAAGCTGCGGCCCGCGTTTAAAAAAGACGGCAGCGTGACGGCGGCGAATGCATCGGGATTGAATGATGGTGCGGCGGCGGTTGTTTTGATGCGTGAGAGCGAAGCACATAAACGCGGGCTTACGCCATTGGCGAAAATTGCGTCATGGGCCACGGCGGGGGTTGATCCGGCTGTGATGGGGACGGGGCCAATTCCTGCATCGGCGAAGGCTTTGGAAAAAGCAGGGTGGGATGTATCCGATCTTGATTTGGTGGAATCGAACGAGGCTTTTGCTGCGCAGTCTTTATGCGTTTTGAAAGAGGCAGGGTTCGATCCGGAAAAGACAAATGTGAATGGCGGGGCGATTGCGCTTGGGCATCCCATTGGTGCGTCAGGCACGCGTGTTTTGATCACGCTCTTATATGAGATGCAGCGCCGGGATGTCCATAAGGGGCTTGCGACTTTATGTATTGGCGGCGGCATGGGGATCGCGATGTGCGTAGAGCGATAATTATTTTAAACGGTTTAGAACAAGGAGACTTTGAAGAATGTCAAAAGTAGCAGTTGTAACAGGCGGAACGCGCGGGATCGGTCTGGCGATTTCACAAAGCTTGCTTGCGGATGGGTATAAAGTGGCGGCGGTGTATCGATCCAATGAGGAGACTGCGCAGCAGTTTCGTGATTTGGGTGGGTATGCCATTCAATTTGATGTGTCGAAATTTGATGAGTGCCAAAGCGGGATTGAAGAGATTGAAAAGGAGCTGGGGCCTGTTTCGGTTTTGGTGAATAATGCGGGGATCACGCGCGATGGCGTGCTGCATAAAATGCCGGAAGATAACTGGCATATCGTTATTGAGACGAATTTGACATCGTGTTTCAGCATGTGCCGCGCGGTTGTCGGGGGTATGCGCGAGCGCGGTTTTGGGCGGATTATTAATATCAGCTCGATTAACGGCGAAAAAGGACAGTTCGGGCAAACGAATTATGCTGCGGCGAAGGCGGGTATTCTTGGGTTTACCAAAGCGCTTGCGCTTGAAACCGCCACAAAAGGCATTACTGTGAACGCGATTTGTCCAGGCTATATCGAAACCGATATGACTTCGGACATCAAGCAAGAGGTTTTGGACGCGATTGTGAAGCAAATTCCGGCGGGCCGCATGGGGCGGCCGGAAGAGATTGCGTCTTTGGTCGGGTTTCTGGCGTCTGATAAAGCTTCGTTTATTACCGGTGCGACTCTGGATGCTAATGGTGGCCAATACATGGCATAACGAGTAAGATCATTTTATGGGTAAAGATTCTGTTATATTAGAACGCCGTTTTGTTCCCGAAGGGACCCTTGTTTTGGAAGAGGGCGAAGACGGGACGTGTGCTTTTTTGATCCAATCCGGTTCTGTTAGCGTTTTTACAGAGCATGAGGGGAAGAAGATAGAGCTGGCCCAGCTTGGCTTAGGGCAGATTTTTGGTGAGCTTGCCTTGATTTTTGATGAGCCGCGCAGTGCTAGTGTCATGGCGCTTGAGGATTGCAATTTAATTGTAATCACGCGCTCGACGCTGGAATATAAGATGTCGCGCAGTGACCCTACGGTTCAGTCGATTGTTCAGATGCTGACGCAGCGGATTATTTCGACGAATAATAGTTTGCTGCGGGAGAAATCGGATATTGAGGATTTGATTGATACGAGTCGTATTATTTATCAGAATATTTTAAAGAGTCTTCCGCGAAGCGAACAGGAAGGCTTCCAAGCGGCTGTACTGCCTAAGATGGATGCGTTTCTAGAAGAGCTTCGCGGTTTTAAAAGTCTTATAAAAAGCGAAGAGAGTTCGGAAGAGGACTCAAAGAAAAAGGGTTAAAATCCTGAGTTTTCTTGCCAGCGCGGTTATTCTTTCTATATAAATCATACTGTTACAAACATGTTTGGAGGGCTTTTTTATGAAGCGCGTTATTATCGGTGTCTTGGTCGTTGTTGTTTTGCTTGTTGCGGGGCTTTTGGTTGCGCCGGGATTTATCGATTGGAGCAAGTATAAAGACCAGGGCCTTGCCCAGGTGAAGGCCAAGACAGGTTATGATGTGACGATTGACGGTAGTTTTGCGATGGCGTTTTTGCCGTTTCCGCATGTGTATGCCGAAAAGGTCAGTGTAGTGAACCCTGCGGTTTCGAAAGATCCTTTGGCGAAGTTTGATGAATTGTCGGTGAGTGTGGCGCTCGCGCCGCTTTTGAAGGGGCAGGTTCAGGTGAGCGAGATTACAATGATTAAGCCGGATTTTGATTTGCGGGTTAATAAGGACGGTAAGGGCAATTGGTTGTCACCGGAGGTTGAAGCGTTAGTGGCGAATAAGCAGCCCGCAGAAAATACGGGTGATAGTGCGACTTCCAACGGTGGAGCGAAGAAACAGGTTGAAGTTTCCTTCGACCAGATAACGATTGAGGACGGACATTTCCGTTTTGCGGATGCTGGTAAAGGGAGCGTTACTGAGCTTAAAGATATCGATCTTTCAGTGAAGGCGGAGAGTTTGCAAGGGCCGTTTGACGTTGAAGGAAATTTGATCTTTAACGAGCAGGATACAAGTTTTGCGGTGAAGACCGAGGCGATTGACCAGGCAGCGTCTTCGGTGACGCTGGTGCTGCAGTCCAAGCAAGGACCTTATAAAGCCGATTATAAAGGCGTGGTTGCCTTTGCGCAGC
>CAYGNI010000076.1:0-9623 GCA_964351195.1 uncultured Micavibrio sp. | reverse complement strand
CGTGAACTCAAACGTAAGGACAGCGGTCAGGGTAAGCGCGTTACCTTAAGTATTGACGGAGAACTTCAACGTTTCGCGCAAACACGCCTCGCCACCGAGCGCAGCGCGTCGGCCGTAATTATGGATGCCAATACAGGCGCAGTGTATGCGCTGGCCTCCCACCCCAGCTTTGATCCCAATGATTTCACGCGCGGTATGTCGGTGGAGACATGGGAAGAGCTGTTGGCGAACCCTGCACACCCACTTACCGATAAAGCTATCGCGGGCCTCTACCCACCGGCATCAACATTCAAAATGATTACCGCCATCGCCGGAATGCAGTCCGGTAAGATCAACTCTAAGCGCACAGTGTATTGCCCCGGACATTATGATTTTGGGGATAATCGCTTCCATTGTTGGAAACCCTCAGGACATGGCTGGGTCGACGTAATCCGCGCCTTACAATATTCCTGCGATACATTCTTTTATGAGCTCTCCACTGAGATAGGAATCGAGAAAATAGCAGAGACAGCGCGTTCATTGGGGCTAGGCAGTGCGCTTGATTTTGACCTCCCTCAGGAGCGCCCCGGCCTTGTGCCCGATAAGGATTGGAAGCTTGCGAATATGGGGAATTCCTGGCAACCAGGGGAAACCATTGTCACCAGTATCGGGCAGGGTTATCTGCAAGCTACACCTTTGCAACTTGCTGTGATGACGGCGCGACTAGTGAATGGCGGTTATGCTGTAAAACCCTGGATGACGGCTTACGTTGATGAAACGCCGCATATGAAAGAAACATGGCCGAAAATGAATCTCGAACAATGGCATCTCGATGTTGTCAAAAAAGGCATGGATCTGGTCGTTAACGATGCTAAGGGAACCGCATACGGATCACGTATCGATGAGCCCGCATTTGCGATGGGCGGCAAAACAGGAACCGCGCAGGTTAGAAAAATCACAAAAGAACAAAGAAGGGCGGGGATCAAAAACGAAGAGCTGACCTGGCGAAACCGTCACCACGCTCTATTCGTGGGCTATGCCCCTTTGAATAACCCGCAATACGTCACAGCCGTTGTTGTCGAACATGGCATAGGGGGCTCGCGCACCGCTGCACCGATCGCCAAAGATTTGATGTTGGAGGTGCAAAGACGCGCCCCAGCACAAACGCCCATTAAGCTTGAGCAAAGCGTTAGCAAAGCAGGCGCGCTGATGAACCAAAAAGGCAACTCAAACATATGATTTCGCGCCCCATCACAATTCAATCAGACTTAAGCTTTACCCAAAAAATTCAAAGCTTGAATTGGGGCTTGCTGATTCTCGTCACGCTCATCGCCTGCGTCGGCTTTGCCGCGCTCTATTCAGCCGCGGGAGGGAGTTTTTCCCCTTGGGCGACAAAGCAAATGGTGCGCTTTGCTGTGGGCTTTATTGGCATGCTCATTATAGCACTCATCGATATCCGTTGGTGGTACCGCCTCAGCTGGCCTTTATATTTCATTGGCTTCTTAATGCTCATCGCCGTTGAGGTCATGGGGCAAATCGGTATGGGTGCGCAGCGCTGGATCAATTTAGGGTTTATCCAGCTCCAACCCTCCGAGGTCATGAAGATCGCTGTTGTTATGGTGCTGGCGCGCTATTTCCACGCTGCCACGATCGAAGATATGCGCTCTCTGCGCTTTCTGATTATCCCCACACTCATTATCATGGCCCCTGTGGGGCTTGTGCTCTTACAGCCAGACCTTGGAACCTCGCTTATGATTGTGATGGCGGGCGCGGCGATGTTCTTTATGGCGGGCGCTTCGATTTGGCTGTTTATTATCGGTATTATCGGTGTTTGCGCGTCCATTCCCGTGGCATGGCAATTCCTGCATGATTACCAAAAGAAACGCGTCATGACATTCCTGGACCCTGAAAGCGATCCGCTGGGCGCAGGTTACCACATCACACAATCCAAAATCGCATTAGGTTCCGGCGGTATGAAAGGTAAAGGCTTTCTAGAAGGCTCACAAAGTCACCTCAACTTCCTTCCGGAAAAGCAAACCGACTTTATCTTCACGCTGTGGGCAGAGGAATGGGGCCTGATCGGCGGGCTGGCCGTGCTGGCGCTTTTCGGAATGATCTTTATTTACGGACTATGGATCGCCGCGCGTGCGCGCCAGAACTATTCCCGCTACCTTGCTTTGGGGCTAACAGTAAACTTCTCCCTCTATGTCTTTATCAATATCTCCATGGTTATGGGGCTGATCCCCGTAGTGGGTGCACCCCTACCGCTTGTCTCATACGGAGGCACATCCATGCTTGCGGCATTGATCGGTTTTGGGCTGATTATGAGTGCAAATGTCTACCGCGACAGTAAGGTTACGCGGCTTTAACGCCTTTTTGCTCCAGAAAGTCCTGAAGCTCACCGGCCTCGTACATCTCACGAACAATGTCGCATCCGCCGATAAACTCGCCTTTGATGTAGAGTTGCGGAATAGTCGGCCAGTTGGAGAAATCCTTGATGCCTTGGCGCAACTCATTATCTTCAAGAACATTGATGTCTTTGAAAGGAACACCAAGCTGTGAGAGCACCTGAACAACCAGGGATGAAAATCCGCACTGTGGAAAGGCCGCAGTGCCTTTCATGAATAAAACAACATCATTCCCATCGATGTCTTTTTGAATGCGTTCGAACATAACGTTTTGCATGTATATAACTCCTTTAAAAATTTCTATTCTGGCACGGACGTTTGGATTGCAAGCGCGTGTAACTCCCCGCCCATTTTTCCCTGAAGCGCGGCATAAACCATTTGATGTTGTTGGATGCGGGTTTTGCCTTCAAATTCAGGTGCGCTGATATACGCCGCATAATGATCACCGTCGCCGCGCAAATCTTCAATACGCACACTGGCGCCGGGAATGCCTTCTTGAATAAGCGCTTCTATCTCTTTTGCATCCATACCCATAAATCAATCGCCTTATTATTAAGAGTTCATAACCTGCTCTTTGGCTTCCGCCAAAGCTTTGTCGAGTTCCAAATTAAGCATGTGATCGGAAATCTCAACACCCTTGGCTTCCAAATCCGGCTTAACTTTGCGCAATACATCGCCAAAGCCTGCTTCTTCCAGATTGGCTTCAACAACTTCCATCGCATAGCTCTGTGCTTCTGCGCCCTCAAATCCTAATAGCCCGGCAATTCTGAGCCCAAAAAGCTTGCAGCAACGGGCTTCAACGTCAAAACCAAGCTTCTCTTCATGGGCATACTTGTTCTCAAGCGCGTCTTTTCTATCATCAAAACTTGTCATATCTACCCTCGTTCTTGTGGTTTAAATGCTTGCAAAGCTGGTTTGTAGCATCGGAATCGCATAAAATCCATTGTTATATAACAAGAATTAACGTAAAAGAATTCTCATCATTTTCAAGAGAGGTATGCTATGTCGAGGCGCAAAAAGATCTATGAAGGAAAAGCAAAGATCCTGTACGAAGGTCCTGAGCCTGGCACGGTTGTGCAGTACTTCAAAGACGACGCAACAGCCTTCAACGCCGAAAAACATGCTGTTATCGCGGGCAAGGGTGTTTTAAACAACCGCATTTCTGCGCATCTCATGACAAAGCTGGAAAGCTTGGGTATACCTACGCACTTCATACGTTCCATTAATATGCGTGAGCAACTGGTGCGCAGCGTCGAGATCATCCCGATAGAGGTTGTCGTCCGCAATATCGCCGCCGGCACGCTTTGCAAGCGTCTTGGCATCGCCGAGGGAACAGTGCTTGGCCGTCCGTTGGTTGAATTTTTCTATAAGAAAGATGAATTGGGAGACCCGCTTGTCAGCGAAGAGCATATCTTTACCTTCGGTTGGGCTGACCCCTATGAGCTTGAGGAAATCGTTGCCATGGCGTGGCGCATAAACGATTACCTCAACGGCCTGTTCGCCGGTATCGGCTTGAAGCTTGTTGATTTCAAACTTGAATTCGGACGCATCTATGGTGAGCACGGTGAGGTTTACATCATTCTGGCCGATGAAATGTCACCCGATAATTGCCGTCTTTGGGACATGAAGACAGGCGAAAAACTGGACAAAGACCGCTTCCGTTTTGATCTTGGGGATTTAGTTGAAGGCTATCAATATATCGCAGAAAAGCTTGGTCTTATTCCCGAAGGCGGTATTATGAAGGGCGGCAATGTTAATGAACAACTGGCAGAAAAGCTTGAGCTGATAGAAAACGAGCTCGCTCGCGAACGACGCCTGCGCGATGTAAAGCCGACAAAACCTCGCAAGGCTTAAATCACGTAATCCGCGAACTGCTCTTTAAAGATACGGTCGCCGCGAGGCAACGCCTTTAGGCGTTGTTCGCACACAGAAAAAAGACGAACCTAAAGACTATATAACGTAATCCGCGAACTGTTCTCTGAAGATACGATCGCCCAAAGTATTGCTGTCATCAAACAGCAAAGTCTTGGTGATGTCTTGCGCTTCTTCAATCAAAACCTCGCGCACATCGCGCACCTCTTTCGAATCCGCAGTAACGCTGACAGGCCGTTCAACCGGCTTAAGAATCTCCAGCTTAACTTTCTTGTCATTGCGGATAAGCGCCCCCGGCCATCGCCGCGGACGAAACGCACTGATCGGTGTAATCGGCATGATATTTGCGCTGAGCGGTAGAATAGGACCACCGGCAGAAGAGTTATATGCCGTGCTTCCCACGGGAGTAGAAATCAAAATTCCATCACACACAAGCTCCGGCAGACGCACAACATCATCAATCGAAATTTTAATCTTCGCCGCATTATGGGTTTCCCGCAGAACAGAGACCTCGTTATAAGCGATCTCTTTGTGTTTCTTCCCGTTCTTATCGGTCGCCGTCATTTGCAGGGGGTGAATGGTAAAACGTTTGGCCTTTTCTATCCGCTCGACAAGGCCTTCGCGCTCAAACTTATTGAGCAGAAAACCGAGCGTTCCCAAATTCATACCAAAAATGGGAGCCTGAAAATCTGCAAATTCATGCAAGGCGTGCAACATTGTACCATCGCCGCCAAGCACGCAAATAGCATCGGCTTCTTCAGGTTTTACATCGCCATAAAGGCCTTTTAATTCGGCCAAAGCTTGCTGCGCGCGGGGCTTATGTTTCGCCGCGTAAAAAGCAATATTCATATCTACGCCTTCCAGCTTTCTGGGGTGTTCAAAAAGGATTCCACGGATGCGAGCGTTTCTTCGTCGAAATATTTCTCTGCGCGCGCAACCTCAAGCACATCCCACCAATCCGCAAGCGCATGCAGCTTCACGCCCATGCTTTTCATGTTCTTTTCGCTGGCTTTAAAAATGCCGTAATGAAAGACAACAAAAGTATGTTGAACCTTCAGCCCCGCATCACGTAAAGCATCGATGAAAATTTTCTTGCTGCCGCCATCGGTTTGCAAATCTTCAACCAGCACGGTGTTGGGCTTGCCCCTCTCCGGCAGGCACCCTTCGATCTGCGCCATGCGGCCATAGCCCTTAGGCTCTTTGCGCACGTAAATCATAGGCTTTTCTAGGCGGTCGGCGATGAGCGCACCATACGGAATGCCCGCAGTCTCACCGCCTGCGATCATACCAATATTCTCGTCGCCGATTTCTTGCGCAAGAATCTGCGCGCCGTAATCCATCAACCTGTTTCGCTCCTCTACAAAAGAGATAAGGCGTCGGCAATCAATATACACAGGACTTTGGCGCCCGGACTTTAATGTGAACGGCTCCTTGGCGTTAAACAGAACGGATTTAGTCTCAATCAAAATCTTCGCCGCATCATGCGCCATCTTTTTCCGGTTAATGCTCGCTTTCTTGCGCGGCTTGTCGTTCTCAACCAGCGCAATGAACTCGCTCATCGTCGCGCCGGTTACGGCCAGAATTTTTGAGATACTCTCCGTTGAAGGCCAGCGGGGCTTGCCATCCGGGCTCAGGCGCTTGCTTTTATTAAAGGATGTAGGGTCCAGCCCCGCCTGTTTGGCAAGGCCAGAAGCGGAATATCCAAAAGCCGCCGCAAGGCGGTCAATTGCATTCCATATATCATCATGGCTTAACATAGGATCAAAGTCCCATATCGGCGCATAAAAATAAATAGGAATAAAATCTTATTTTTTCCTTGACGTCTTCAAAAATATATAGTACAAATGAGAACATAAAGTGAACAAATATATTTAAAAACAAGCATTGAAGAGGGAAAGTGTAATGGAAACAATGACTTTTAAAGATATAAAGCACACAGGAACAAACACACGCGACATCACGCCGTTCGTATCGGCGCAGGAGGCCTGGTTCTGGTTTATCGCCGCGCAGCAGGCCAAAAATGATGGGGCACGATATGTCGCAGGCGCCGGGCTCTATGCCCGCCCATGCGAACCGCTGGATATTCTCAAGGTTCTCGATCGCCTGTATCGCAATCGCCGTTTGCTCAGGGATCATCTTTTAGTGCTGCGCCACTACGGTCGCCGCCATTTACCGCCCGATCCGACCCGCGCCAAAGAACGGCGCTCCTACAGATTATGGTGTGAAGCGCTGAAGCGAATCGAAGAAGTCCTCATCGCAAAAGGCATCGTCGAATCACATGCCGAGGATTTATTCCATCCAACATGGCAGCAACAAGCTTTTCGCTATGAAGAGGCCGCGGCGGAATGAATACGCATGATCTTACAACAAGGCCGCAAAAAGCCTGGGTCGTGTTCAGTGGTCAGACGGATTTGCCGTGGCTGAAAATTCTGCGGCCCGGCTTTCGGCATTGCTATGTGCTTTTGAACGACGGTAAGCATTGGATCACACTCGACCCCTTATCGAATTACACCGATATCTGCGTGCATGATTTGCCGGCTGATTTTGACCTGCCGCATTGGATGCAGACCGAAGGCTGTACGATCGTGCCCGCCGTGATCACACATAAACCAAAGCAAGCGCCCTGGACGATGTTCACATGCGTCGAGGCGGTGAAGCGCGTTTTAGGCATCCATAGCATATGGGTCCTCACGCCATGGCAGCTTTATTGCCACTTACGCAAAGACGAAAATTTCAAACTTTTTAATGACAAGACAAAAGGAGATATAGCATGGGAAGTATAAGCTCACGCCCGCCTGTTCCATCACAACCGCAAGTCGTCTACGTCCCGGCCCAGCCAACATCTACGACCTCGACGTCTACATCATCAGGTGGCGGAACATCAACCACGGACAGCACAACAACACAAAGCACCCAAAGTGAAAACCGCTCTGCCAGCTTGCTGCAAAGAGACCGCAGCCGCTTTGGAACAATTCTGACCGGCTTTCGCGGATTGTTGTCACAAAGCGCAAGCAATACGCAAAGAAAAACATTACTAGGCGAATAAAGGAGGAAACATGCAATACCAAAAGCAAAACATGAATAAAGGCGACCCCAAGGAGCAAAGCGCATTTTTAGACGCTTTGATGCTGCGCTACCAATCCGCGCTGAACAGGCGCGATGCGTGGGAAACACTGTGGGAAGAATGTTATGATTATGCGCTGCCTCAACGCGGCGGCTTTACACATGCATTGCAAGCGGGGAAAAGCCGGACCCAGCAAATTTTCGATGCCACCGCGATGGACGCGGCCGATCAATTGGCGGCAAGCCTACTCGGGAACTTAACGCCATCATGGTCGCAATGGTTCGGTTTAAAACCCGGCCCGGATTTATCTGCGGCCGAAGCCGAAAAACTCGCCCCGGTTCTCGAAAAAGCCGCCAAGACAATTCAGGATCATTTTGACCGCTCGAATTTTGCCGTTGAAATTCATCAATGCTATCTGGATCTTGTCGTTGGAGGAACGGCAAGCCTGTATTTCGAAGAGGCTGACCCCGGCGGCTTTTCCGCCTTCCGCTTTTCCGCCGTGCCGCTCACGCATGTCACGCTCGAAGAAGGGGAAAGCGGATATCTTGATACGGCCTATCGCCAGCTTGAGATGACATTCGATCAGTTAACCGCGCGTTATCCGTTTGCGGAACTGCCGGAAAAACTTTTGCGCGAAGCAACCAAAGATGCGCAAACCCGCTTTAAGGTATTAGAAGCCGTTATGCCTGACGGGTTATCATATGGCTATCACGCGTGTCTGATTGAAAATGATGCTGAACCGCTTTTGCTCGCGCAAGGCCGGTTTGAACAATCCCCGGTGGTGTCATTTCGCTGGTTAAAATCACCCGGTGAAATTTATGGCCGCTCGCCGATCATGAAGGCATTGCCGGACATCAAAACCGCCAATAAAGTCGTCGAATTGATCTTGAAAAACGCATCCATCGCGGTGACGGGAATCTGGCAGGCTGATGATGACGGCGTGTTAAATCCCGCGAATATTGAATTGACCCCGGGCAGCATTATCCCAAAAGCCATCGGGTCAAAAGGATTGCAACCGCTCAGCATGCCGGGCGATTTCAACGTCTCGCAATTGGTTCTGGAAAGCCTGCAATCTCGGATTCGCCATGCGCTTTTGATTGATAAGCTTGCTCCGGTCACAAGCCCGCGCATGACGGCCACCGAAGTCATCGAGCGCAGCGCCGAGATGTCGATCATTCTGGGCGCAACATATGGCCGATTGCAGACCGAATTGCTGACCCCGCTGATTCAGCGCGCGTTTGCCATTTTGCGCCGCCGCGGCGAAGTCCCCGATATCGCATTGGATGGACGCTTGGTCTCGGTCGATTACAGATCGCCACTGGCAAGATCGCAAGGCCAGCGCAATGTGCAAAACACGCTGAGCTGGATCAGCTCTGTGCTGGCTATGGGGCCCGAAGCATCTGCAGCCATCAACCTGCCCGAAGCTGCGCGCTTCCTGGGTGAGGCTCTGGCGGTGCCAAGCGATCTTATTCGCAAAGAGCTTCCGTCTCTGGACCTTACGGCCCTGCAAGAGACTCTAACACCTGAAACACCAACACAAGAGGAGAGCGACAATGTTTGATCTTTTCAAGAAACCTGAATTGCCCCACGAAGCGGTCACGCAGAGCGGCCTCGTCTATCAGGGCGTAGATGTCTCAAAGCTTGAGGCGCGTGAGATCGAACGCATTTTCGCCCGCCTGTTCCTCAGCGAAGACGGACAAAAAGTTCTGGGCCATTTGCAAGCGATAACGTTTCAGCGTGCGCTTGGCCCCGGCGCAGCGGACGAACAACTGCGCTATCTTGAAGGACAGCGCGCCATGGTGGCAACAATTCTGCGCCTCATCGATCGCGGCAGAAATCCGGGATAACACCATCTATCGTCATTGCAAGGCTTGTCCTTGCAATCCAGAGCCATCAAGAGCAGATCTGGATTACCGGAACAAGTCCGGTAATGACGAAAAATAAAGAATTTCAAACCCCCTCATCCCATCATCATTTCATTTAACCAAAGGAGACTTTAAAATGACCATCAACCTACTCACCGAAGACCTGGACCCATCCATGGTTCCGGATAAATTTAAAGATCCCGAGAGCGGCGCAATCCGCGTGCAGGCTCTCGTGAATTCATATTCCGAGCTGGAAAAGAAAATGTCAGGAGTGCCGGGTGCACCAAAATCGCATGAAGATTATTGCATCAATTGCGAGCACGGCATGTTCGAACCTGATTCAGACGTGAACCAGCGCCTGCACGCCAAGGGCCTGACACAAGAACAAGTGCAGGAGGTCTATGACCTCGCGGCTGAGCGCATGGTACCGATGAT
>CAYGNI010000075.1:0-9827 GCA_964351195.1 uncultured Micavibrio sp. | reverse complement strand
CCGCGAAGGCGGCCGCACTGTCGGCGCCGGCGTCGTCTCCAAGATTGTTGAATAAGCGATAAGAAACGAATAACGAGGAACAAAGTTATGGACGCGCAAAGCATTCGAATTACATTAAAGGCCTTTGATCACCGCATTCTGGATGTTGCCAGTGCGGAGATCTTGAACACAGCCAAGCGCACCGGCGCCGGCATCCGTGGTCCTGTGCCTTTGCCGAACAAAATCAAAAAGTTCTCCGTTATTCGTTCTCCGCATGTCAACAAGAACTCACAAGAGCAGTTTGAGATGCGCACGCATAAAAGACTTTTGGACATTGTTGATCCAACCCCGCAGACAATCGACGCTTTGATGAAGCTGGACCTGCCTGCTGGTGTGGATGTTGAAATCAAGATCGGCCAGATGCAGGCGGCATAGCCGGCTGCTTCGGACGATCGCAGTCCCCGCGAAGACGGGGATCTAGTAAGGATTAAAAACTAAGTTGATCGCTGTGATCAACCTCTAGGAAGGAAAAAGAAAAATGACTGTTGAGAAACAAAGAATAGGGCTGATCGCTCGCAAGGAAGGAATGACACGCGTCTTTGACGAAGACGGGCGCCACATCCCTGTGACTGTATTAAAAGTCGATGAATGCCAGGTTATTGCGATCCGCAATCAGGAAAAAGACGGCTATTCCGCTGTTCAGCTTGGCGCAGGTAAAGCAAAAGTGAAACGCACAAGCAAAGCCCAGCGCGGCCACTTCGCCAAAGCAAAGGTCGAGCCAAAGAAAAAACTGGCTGAATTCCGCGTCTCGAACGAAAACGCCCCTGAAGTCGGCGCAGAAATCGGTGCAAACCACTTCATCGCCGGTCAGTTCGTTGACGTGATTGCAACATCCAAAGGTAAAGGCTTTGCCGGTGGTATGAAGCGCCACAATTTCGGTGGTATGCGCGCATCTCATGGTGTATCTGTTTCTCACCGCGCACACGGTTCAACCGGGCAGTGTCAGGAACCTGGTAAAGTTTTCAAAGGCAAGAAAATGGCCGGTCAAATGGGTAATGAGCAAGTTACAACGCAAAACCTGCAGGTTGTCGCCGTTGACCTTGAAGACAATCTGATCTTGATCAAAGGCGCGGTCCCTGGTGCGAAATCTGGCTGGGTCATCATCAATGATGCTGTTAAAAAGGCGATCCCTGAAGGTGTTCCGATGCCCGCAGGTATCAAAATTGACGAAAAGAAAATGGCCGCAGAACAAGCCAAATTGGATGAAGCAGCCGCCGAAGCCGAGGCAGCAGCCGAAGCCGAAAGAAGAGCGCAACAGGAAGAAGCCCTGAAAGCAGCCGAAGCGAAAGCTGAGGAGAATGCCGAGGAAGCATCTGCTGAAGACGCCCCTAAGGAAGATAACAAAGAAGAAAAAGGTGAAGAATAATGAAAGTCGCCGTACAAACATTAGAAGGTAAAGCATCAGGCGATATCACGCTTGATAAAGAAATCTTTGGCGTTGAAGTTCGCAAAGATTTGCTTCACCGCATGGTAAACTACCAGCTTGCAAAACGCCGCTCTGGTTGTCACAAAGCCAAGCAGCGCCACGAGATTTCCGGTACAGGGAAAAAGCCTCACGCCCAAAAGGGTACAGGCCGCGCTCGCGCAGGAGATCTTAAGCGCAACATCGACCGCGGTGGTGCATCCCATTTTGGTCCTGTAGTTCGCTCACACGCGATCGAGCTGCCGAAGAAAGTGCGTAAAGCCGCTCTGAGAGCCGCTTTATCCTCTAAAGTCGCTGAAGGTAAAATCATCATCCTTGATGACGCCAAAGCCGAAGAGCACAAGACAAAGCCAATCGCAGCCGCGTTGAAAAAGTTGAAAATTGAGAATGCCTTGATTGTTGGCGGCGCAGAAATCGATGTGAATTTCGCACGCGCAACGTCAAACATTCCATTGATCGATGTCCTGCCAAGCCAGGGCGCGAATGTTTACGACATTCTTCGCCGCGACACATTGGTGCTGACAAAAGATGCGGTCAATGACCTGACAGAAAAGTTGAAAGGCTAGTTCTCAAGCAGCGAAGCGATAGAACAAAAGGAAAAGAACAATGGCTAAGAAAAAAGAAGCAACACAAAAGAATTACGACACAATCCTCAGCCCCCACATCACCGAAAAGGCGACATTGGGCTCTGAGCATGGTCAGGTAACATTCAAAGTGGCAAAAACTGCCACCAAGCCGGAAATCAAAGAAGCGGTTGAAAACCTCTTTGACGTAAAGGTGAAAGCCGTGAACACAATGATCCAAAAGGGCAAAACAAAGCGCTTTAAAGGAATCGTTGGTCGCCGCTCTGACTTTAAAAAAGCCATCGTAACCCTCGAAGAAGGTCAGGTAATCGATACAGGCACAGGGATCTAAAAGTTTTTAACTATGGCGGCTTCGCCGATAACGAGCAACTGTCCTCAAGTAGCGTAAGCGTTAGGACAACCAAAGAAGGAAGAAGAAAATGGCACTTAAGAAATATAACCCATCGACACCCGGTCAGCGTCAGCTGATCCAGGTTGATCGCAAGGACCTGCACAAGGGCAAGCCTGAAAAGGCTTTGACCGAAGGTCTGACAAAATCAGGTGGCCGCAACAACATGGGGCGTATCACGTCACGCCATATTGGTGGCGGGCATAAGCGCCGTTACCGCCTGATCGATTGGAAGCGAACAAAATGGGATATGGTTGCAACCGTCGAGCGTTTGGAATATGACCCCAACCGCACAGCATTCATCGCACTGATCAAATATGAAGACGGCGAAAAAGCCTACATCATCGCGCCTCAGCGTTTGAATGCAGGTGACAAAGTGATCGCTGGCGAAAAAGTGGACGTGAAGCCCGGTAACGCCATGCCACTCAGAAGCATGCCTGTCGGTACAATCATTCACAACATCGAAATGAAGCCCGGCAAAGGCGCGCAAATGGTTCGCTCTGCTGGTACATATGCGCAGCTAGTTGGTCGTGACCAGGGCTATGCGCAGATCAAATTGACATCCGGCGAGCTTCGCGTTGTGCGTGGTGAGTGCATGGCCACTGTTGGTGCCGTGTCTAACCCTGATCACATGAACGCCAATGATGGTAAAGCCGGCCGTACACGCTGGAAGGGCAAACGCCCGCATGTACGCGGCGTTGTCATGAACCCTGTTGATCACCCACATGGTGGTGGTGAAGGCCGCACATCTGGTGGACGTCACCCTGTTTCACCATGGGGTCAGCCGACAAAAGGTTATAAAACACGTAAGAACAAAGCGACGGACAAATACATCGTTCGTAGACGCAAGAAGAAATAAGGAGAACTAAATCATGTCACGTAGTGTATGGAAAGGTCCGTTCATCGAGAAAAGTCTTCTCAAGAAGATTGAAGAAGCACGCAATGCCGGCAAGAACACAGTGATCAAAACATGGTCACGCCGTTCAACAATTCTGCCGAACATGGTCGGTCTGACATTTGGTGTTCACAATGGGAAGAAGTTTATTCCTGTTTTGGTATCCGACCAGATGATTGGCCATAAATTGGGCGAATTCGCTCCAACCCGCACTTATGCAGGTCATGGCGCAGACAAGAAAGCCAAGAAGTAAGGAAGAAAACAATGGGACAGGAAAAAAACGCAAGACGCGTGAGCGAAAAAGAAGCGATGGCCTACGGGAAATATTTCCAGACATCGCCGCAGAAATTGAATCTGGTGGCTCAATCCATCCGTGGCAAAAATGCTGGCCGCGCGATTGTTGACCTCCAATTCTCAAAGCGCCGGATCGCACAAGATGTGAAAAAGCTTTTGGAGTCTGCCGTTGCAAACGCAGAAAATAACCACGGCCTGGATGTGGACCGTTTGGTGGTTTCTGTTGCATGTGTCGGCAAAACAATGAAAATGAAGCGTTTCCGCGCCCGCGCTCGTGGCCGCGCAGCACGCATCGAAAAGAAATTCTCAAACATGACAATAGTCGTGAAAGAACAAGACGCATAAATAGGAGCTTTGTGAAATATGGGACAAAAAGTTAATCCAATCGGCCTTCGCGTAGGCATCAACCGTACCTGGGACTCTCGTTGGTACGCTGGTCGCGATTACGCGCAAAAACTCGTCGAAGACCTGAAGCTTCGTGAATTCGTGCAAGAGCGCCTGAAACCCGCCGGGATCTCAAAAGTGATCATTGAGCGCGCTGCCAAGAACACAAAAGTGACTGTGCACACGGCGCGCCCTGGCGTGATTATCGGTAAAAAAGGCGCAGACATCGAAAAACTTCGCGCTCAGCTCTCAGCTTTGGCCGGTGGTGAAGTTTCATTGAACATCGTCGAAGTGCGCAAGCCTGAGCTCGATGCTCAATTGGCCGCTGAAAACGTGGCACAGCAGCTCGAGCGCCGCGTCTCATTCCGCCGCGCCATGAAGCGCGCGGTACAAAGTGCAATGCGCCTGGGTGCATTGGGTATTCGTATTAACGTCTCCGGCCGTCTTGGCGGCGCAGATATCGCGCGGACTGAATGGTACCGCGAAGGCCGCGTGCCTTTGCACACACTGCGCGCTGACCTCGATTACGGAACAGCCGAAGGTCTCACAACATACGGGATCATCGGTGTAAAAGTATGGATTTACAGAGGCGACATCATGGAAAATGACCCTATGGCCCGTGATAAGCGTTTGGAAGCCCAAGGGGGCGGACCACGCAGAGATGCGTAGTGACTAGAGCTAAGTTACAAGCGACAAGAATCTTATAACTTTTTGCTTGCAACTTGTAACGACCAACGGTATAAAGCCGCAAAACTATCTTAAACGCGTATGACGTTTAAACATATGGGAACTCTCTTTCAGGTAAAGAAAAGTCCATGTGATCGAAATTTTTTATGTTTGAAGAAGTAAGGAAAAGGCAATGCTAAGCCCTAAAAAGTTTAAACATCGCAAACAGCACAAAGGCCGCATTCACGGAAACGCGAAAGGCGGAACACAGCTTGATTTTGGCGCTTACGGCTTGAAGGCATTGACGCCCGACCGTATTACAGCCCGCCAGATCGAAGCGGCGCGTCGTGCGATCACCCGCCACCTGAAGCGTCAGGGCAAAGTCTGGATCCGTATTTTCCCGGACGTGCCTGTAACATCTAAGCCTTTGGAAGTGCGTCAGGGTAAAGGGAAAGGTTCTCCCGAATATTGGGCATGCCGTGTAAAGCCAGGCCGCATCATGTTTGAACTGGACGGCGTTTCTGAAGAATTGGCCCGTGAAGCCTTCTCATTGGCGGCGATGAAGCTTCCAATTAAAACAAAATTCGTTGCTCGTATCAACGCAGAGCAGGAGGCGGCATAACAATGAAAGCTGAAGACCTTAAAACAAAAACACCCGATGAGCTTCAAAAACTTCTCCTGGATCAAAAGAAAGCTCAGTTCAACTTGCGTTTCCAAAGAGGAACAGGTCAGCTGGACAACACATCTGAGATCCGTAAGACACGCCGGACAATTGCCCGGATTAAAACATTTTTGAACGCAACCCCGACAGAAGCAAAAGCAGCAGCCAAGAAAGCCGCTCCTAAAAAGGAAGCAGCTAAAAAGGCCCCTGCGAAAAAGACTTCAAAGAAAGACGCAGCGTAAAGGATAAAAGAGATGCCAAAAAGAATTCTAGAAGGCGAAGTAGTAAGCAATAAGACCGACAAGACGATCACTGTTCTTGTTGAGCGCCGCTTCATGCACCCGATTTACAAAAAATACATTAAAAAGAGTGATAAATTCGCCGCGCACGACCCAGCAAACCAGTGCCAGGTTGGTGATCGCGTCTCTATCATTGAATGTGCACCCATCTCAAAAAGAAAGCGCTGGACACTTGTAGGTGCAAACGAAGCGCCAGCAGCACCAAAAGCTGCACCTAAGAAAGAAGAAGCCAAAGCCGCTCCTAAGAAGGAAGCAGCTAAGAAGGCAGAAGACAAGCCAGCCGCCAAAGAAGCCGAAGCGAAGAAAGCTCCAGCTAAAAAGCCGGCCGCAAAAAAGACAACAAAAGCAGCTGACAAGAAGGACAAATAAACCATGATTCAGATGCAAAGCAGAATGGAAGTCGCAGACAACTCTGGTGCACGTGAAGTACAGTGTATCAAGGTGCTCGGTGGATCAAAAAGACGCACAGCCAGCATTGGCGACGTTGTGATTGTATCCGTTAAGGACGCAATTCCACGTGGCCGTGTGAAGAAAGGCGATGTTCGCCGTGCCGTGATCGTTCGCACGTCGTTCGGCATGCAGCGCCCCTACGGCGAAAAAATCCGTTTCGACACAAACGCATGCGTGCTGATCTCAAACAACAACGAGCCTATTGGCACACGTATCTTTGGCCCAGTCACCCGTGAGTTGCGCGCCAAAGGCTTCATGAAAATTATCTCATTGGCTGCGGAGGTCCTGTAACAATGTCTGCTCCTAAATTAAAAATCAAAAAAGGTGACCAGGTCGTTGTCCTCACAGGCAAAGACAAAGGCGCCAAAGGCGAAGTTCTCAAAGTATTGAAGAGCGAAGCACGTGTTCTGGTGCAAGGTATCAATATGGTAACAAAGCACAATAAACCAACACAAGTATCACCCGGTGGCATCGAAAAGCCAGAAAAGTCGATCCACATATCAAACGTGGCCCTGGCCGACCCAAACTCCGGTAAGGCACCCCGCGTTGGCTAGACAGTTCTGAAAGACGGAAAAAAAGTCCGCGTGGCTAAAAAATCCGGCGAGACAATAGGATAAAGACAATGGCAAAAGCAGCAGAAAAAGCACGTTATCAGGAAGTATACGAAAAAGAGATCGTTCCCGCGTTGCAGGAAAAATACGGTTACAAAAATGTTCACCAAATTCCAAAACTGGAAAAAATCGTGTTGAACATGGGTGTCGGTCAGGCAACGCAAGACCGTAAGCACATTGAAAATGCCGTCAATGATATGGCGCTGATTGCCGGCCAAAAACCGGTCATCAACAAAGCCAGACAATCAAATGCATCCTTCAAAATCCGTGAAGGTATGGGCATTGGCTGTAAAGTGACACTACGTGGCCGTCAGATGTACGAATTCCTCGACCGCCTTGTGACAATCACATTGCCGCGCGTGCGCGACTTCCGGGGAATTAACGGCAAAAGTTTTGATGGCCGTGGCAATTACGCCATGGGTATCAAAGAACACATCGTGTTCCCTGAAATCAACTACGACAAAGTTGATCAGATCCGCGGTATGGACATCATCATTTGTACAACCGCAAATTCGAACGACGAAGCAAAAGAATTACTCAAGGGCTTTAAGATGCCCTTTAGAAACTGACGTGAAATATTAACGAGGCGGAGCCGAGCTTAGGGTTTCGTCATCCCCGCGAAGGTGGGGATCTGGTAAACAAAAGGAAGAAAATAGTATGGCAAAAGTCTGCATGATCGAGAGAGAGAAAAAGCGCAAAAAGCTTGTAAAGCAATACGCTGATAAGCGCGCCAAACTCAAGGCTATCATCAAAGACAAAAGCGTCCCTGCAGAGGAGCGTTTTCAGGCAACATTGGCTTTGGCCAAACTGCCACGCAACTCCGCAAAAATACGCATTCGTAACCGTTGTGCCGTCACCGGACGTCCACGCAGTTACTACCGTAAATTAAACATCTCCCGCATTGCATTGCGGGATCTGGCCTCTCGTGGTGAGTTGCCAGGCGTAACAAAGAGTAGTTGGTAAGAATTAGGAGTAGATTAGTAAGTTAGTGGACAAAGTAAACTAACGCACTAACGAACTAACAAACTAAAGGAACTAAAACATGACAATGAGCGATCCTCTTGGTGATATGTTAACCCGTATTCGTAACGGTCAAATGGCGCACAAAACCGTCATCGATTGTCCGTTTTCGAAATTGCGTGAGAACGTGTGTAAAGTTCTCGCCGATGAAGGGTTCATTCGCGCCTATAAAGTAGAAGCCAATGACAACAACAAAAAGTCATTGCGCATCGAATTGAAATATTCAGAAGGCCGCGGCGTCATCCGTCAGATTGACCGTGTGTCAAAACCTGGTCGCCGTACATATAAAGGCGTGAAAGACATGGAGCGTTTCTACAACGGTCTTGGAATCTTGATCGTTTCAACACCAAAAGGCGTTATGGCCGATTACCAAGCACGCGAAGCCAAAGTTGGCGGCGAAGTGCTCTGCCAGGTATTCTAAGGAATAAGGAAAGACGAAAATGTCACGTATTGGAAATAAACCTGTCGCAATCCCTGAAGGCGTTGAAATCAGCGTCGAAGGACAAAATGTAAAAGCTAAGGGCAAGCTCGGCGAGCTGACCGTTGCTGTGCATGACGAAGTGTCAGTGAAGCTTGGCGAAGTCGCCAACGACGACAAAACACAAAAGATTGTCGAACTGGCACCAAAATCAAACAGCCGCTTTGCAAAGCAAATCTGGCCAACCATGCGCACACTGGTCAACAACATTGTTGTTGGAGTGTCAGAAGGCTATTCAAAAAAGCTTGAAATCAAAGGCGTTGGTTACCGCGGTAACTTGCAGGGTAAAACTCTGGTCCTCGCACTTGGTTTCTCACACGAAGTCCGCTACGACGTTCCCGAAGGCGTGGAAGTCAAAATGGACGGCCAAACAAACATTGAGGTCTCCGGGATTGATAAGCAACTCGTAGGTCATGTAGCCGCAAAAATCCGCGGTTTCAAAAAACCTGAACCTTATAAGGGCAAAGGTATTCGCTACGCAGATGAATACGTTGTTAGAAAAGAGGGTAAGAAGAAATAATGACTAAGCTCACTGGATCACAAAGACGCAGCTTCCGCACACGCAACAAAATCCGCCGTGTCAACATTGACCGCGCCGGTAACCGCGAAACACGTCCTCGTTTGTCTGTTTTCCGCTCTGGCAAGCAAATCTATGCCCAGGTGATTGACGACATTAAAGGCGTAACATTGGCTGCCGCATCAACACTAGAAGGCGATTTGAAAGAAAAGCTGAAAAGCGGTGCAAACAAAGACGCTGCAGCCGAAGTTGGGAAACTGGTCGCCGCACGTGCGAAAAAAGCAGGCGTTGAAAAAGTTGTATTCGATCGTGGATGCTACGTGTATCACGGCCGCGTAAAAGCATTAGCCGATGGCGCACGCGAAGGCGGACTACAGTTCTAGGACATAAAGGAAACAAAACATGGCACAAGCACAACAAACAGACAGACGCGATAATGAGCGCGAAGAGCCAGAACTTCTGGAACGCCTCGTTGGTATTAACCGCGTCGCAAAAACCACAAAGGGTGGCCGCAACATGGCTTTCGCTGCTTTGATGGTTGTTGGCGATGGTAAAGGCCGCGTTGGTTACGGCTCCGGCAAAGCAAAAGAGGTTCCAGAAGCGATCCGCAAGGCAACCGAACAAGCCAAGCGTAACATGATCCGCGTTCCTCTGCGCGAAGGCCGCACATTGCACCACGACGTCAAAGGACGTTACGGCGCAGGCCGCGTGTTTATGCGCTCCGCCCCAAAGGGGACTGGTATCATTGCCGGTGGTCCAATGCGTGCGGTATTCGAAGCTTTGGGCATCCACGACGTTGTTGCCAAAGCGATCGGCTCAAACAACCCCTATTCAATGGTGAACGCGACTTTTGCGGGGCTGAAGGAAATTCAAAGTCCACGCCACGTTGCATCTCGCCGTAACAAGAAAGTTGCTGAAATCGTCGCTGGCCGCGGTGAAAAAGAAGCAGCATTTGGCGAAGAATAAGATTTGAAAGACAAGGATTAAACCCATGGCTGACGATAAAAAAGAAGAAAAGAAACCAGCAGCGAAAAAAGCACCGGCTAAAAAACCTGCCGCCGCTAAAAAAGCGCCTGCTAAAAAGCCTGCTGCTTCGCCTAAGAAAGAAACAGCAAAGA
>CAYGNI010000074.1:0-9858 GCA_964351195.1 uncultured Micavibrio sp. | reverse complement strand
TTCTCGAAACATTTTATTTTCGGCAGATTTCTCTTTGAAAACATGTTCGAGCCGCATTGTATAATTTTAATATAGGGATGTTCTTTAATATTTAAAAGGGCGATTGAGCATATCTTCGATTGCTTCATCGATTGTCTTTTTGCCGCTTAGGCACTCATTGACGGCTTCTGTAATTGGCATGTCGACGGCGTAGCGCTTGGCCAGGGCCAGGGTTGATTCTGCGGTGTGAACGCCTTCGGTGACGGCGTTGCGCGAACCCAAAATGTCTTCCAGAGTTTTGCCTTCGCCGAGCTGCGCGCCGAGTGAGAAGTTTCGTGATTGCATGGATGAGCAGGTTAGCATGAGGTCGCCGATGCCACACATGCCCAGAAGGGTTTCTTTTTTGGCGCCCATGGCGGTGCCGAGACGGGCGATTTCTGCGACGCCGCGTGTGAGGAGTGCGGCGCGGGCGCTGTCGCCCATTTTCTTTCCCGTCACAACGCCGCAGGCAATGGCGATGACGTTCTTGATCGCGCCGCCGAGCTGTACGCCTATGAGATCTTCGCTGATATAGGGGCGGAAGCCTTTGACGCCGAGGGCTTTTTGCAGCTCGCGGCCGACGTCTTCGTCCTCAACGCCGATTGTGACCGCGCCCGGTAGGCCGGAGGCGATTTCGCGCGCGAAAGTTGGACCGGTGAGGACGGCGATTGTGGCGTCCGGTAATTCTTCTTTGGCGACGGTGGTCAGCAGTTTTCCGCTATCAAGCTCGATGCCTTTGGAACAAATGACAAGAGAGTTGCCGGTTTTGACATCGTCCTTGATGGTTTGCAGTGTGGAGCGCATATGCTGCGCGGGTGTGACGAGTAGAACGATGTCGCACTTTGCGGCGTCGTGGATGGATTCCACGGCTTTGAGGTTTTCGTGCAGTTCAATGCCGGGCAGAAACGTGGTGTTTTCGTGATGGACATTGATGGCGGCAATGACTTCGGGTTCGCGAGCCCAAATCACGACATCGCGGCCGCCCGCAGCCATGGTCTGTGCGAGCGCTGTACCCCATGCGCCGCCGCCGATTACACCGATTGTTGATGCGTTTATTGTCATGGATTTCGTGCCTTTAGCTAGCCGTTAAAGAAGAAATAACGCCTATTATAAAAATCATAAAGGAAACCATAAGGCATAAAATAATCACTCCACTCGTGCAATTGCATAGGAGGGTTATGCTTTTATACATTTTAATCTTAGTTATTAGGAGTCTTTCTTCTTCATTATTGTGCATGGCTTCAATACCTTTTATGCTTTTACTCCAGCACCATGCCTAGCTTGCGCGTCCGGGTCAAGAGGCCAGCGCGGGCGGGCTTTAAAATCGAGAGGGTCGCCCTTTGTCCCATTGGGACCATTCTTGAGATGCTCATATCCGGCCCATGCGATCATAGCAGCGTTGTCCGAGCATAGCTCTAAGGGCGGGGCGTATGTGCGTATGTTTTCTTGTTCACACAGGGCTTTCAGGCGTTCTCGAATGGCTGTGTTTGCGGCGACACCGCCGGAGACGACGAGTGTGGGGGTATTAGGTTTTGGGTATTGCGTTTTGAATTTTTCGATGGCGCGTGCGCAGCGATCGGCGATGACGTCTGCAACCGTCTCTTGGAAAGTATAGGCGAGGTCGGCGATGTCTGTGGGGTTCAAATCGCCTTTTGGCAGGGATTCCACATGCTGGCGTACAGCCGTTTTGAGGCCGGAGAACGAGAAGTCGAGTTCCTTGCGGCCTTTCATCGGTGCGGGGAGCGGGAAACGTTCTAGCGCTTTTTGCGGGTCTTTGCAGCTTTGGGCAATTTTCTGGATTTCCGGGCCGCCGGGATAGGGCAGGCCCATAAGCTTCGCGGATTTATCGAAGCATTCGCCGGCGGCGTCGTCCAAGGTTGTTCCCCATCTCTTGTATTTTCCGGGGCCTTCAACGGCGAGGATTTGTGTATGCCCGCCTGAGACGAGCAAGAGCAGGTATGGGTAGGCAATGTCATCTGTCAGGCGGGGCGTTAAGGCGTGGCCTTCGAGGTGGTTGACTGCGGTAAAGGGGATGTTTTTAGCGGCGGCGATGGCCTTGCCCGCCATCATGCCAATCATAACCCCGCCGATGAGGCCGGGACCGCAGGTTGCGGCGATGCCATCGATATTATCCAAGTCTACACCTGCATCGTCCAAAGCGGCTTTGATGAGTGTGTGGAGGTGGTCGATATGCGCGCGTGCGGCGACTTCGGGGACAACGCCGCCGAAAGCGCGGTGCTCTTCGAGTTGGCTGAGGATGAGCGAGGATAAAATTCGCTCGCCTGCGGGGGCTGAGCCGTCAATAATTGATGCGGCTGTTTCATCACAGCTTGTTTCTATGCCTAAAATCTTCATAATGCAGTCTTCTCTTAAGAGGATGAGACTATATATGAGCACTCCAGATAGAACAATACGCATCGGATCGCGGGGGTCGCCGCTGGCTTTGAAACAGGTAGAAATGGTTCAGGTCGCTTTGGCGGAGCATTTCCCTGATTTGAAAACCGAGCTGGTTGTTATTCAAACTTCCGGGGATTGGAAGCCGGAGGATGGGGATGTACGCCTGTCAGAATCTGAAGGCGGGAAGGGGTTGTTTGCGAAAGAGATCGAAGCGGCACTTTTGGCAGGTGATATTGATTGTGGTGTACACTCCATGAAGGATATGGATTCTCACCTGCCTGAGGGGCTTATGATTGATCATATGTTGCCGCGTGAAGACCCCAGGGATGCTGTTCTTTTTAGTAATGAATTGTCCAATAATAGCCAATTAAAAAAAACGTTTCCAGTGTGCTTTCCTGAAGGGGCGGTAATCGGAACGGCGAGTGTACGTCGGGCGGCTTTTTTGTTATCGCAGCGCGGCGATCTGAAAATCGAACCGTTTCGTGGAAACGTACATACACGTATAAAAAAAATACGCGCAGGAAATGCCGATGCAACTTTGCTTGCGATGGCAGGGCTCAAGCGTCTTGGTCTTGAGGGTGAAGCGGATTTGATTTTGGAGCCTGAGGAGATGTTGCCAGCGGCTGGGCAGGGTGCTGTCGGGATTGAAATTCGAAAAGGCGATGAAGATATGTTGTCCACTCTTAGCCATATTTCTGATTTTAAAACAGTATCTTGTGTCAAATCGGAGAGGGCTGTATTGCGGGTTCTTGACGGGTCGTGTCATACACCAATCGGTGCGCATGCGGTGCTTGATGGTACGGAACTTTGGCTGCGCGTATGTGTATGTTCATTGGACGGGCAGCAGCGTTTTGAGGATGATATCCGCGGTGATGTTGTACGTGTTCAGGATGCTGAGGCGCTGGGTGAGGAATTGGGCACACGATTAAAATCTGTTGTTCCTGATGACATCTTTCAATAGGAGTGTTTAATGTCAGGTCTTATTCTTATTACACGCCCCAGACCGGAAGCGGATGCATATGCCGTTGAACTCTCGGAAGAGGGATTTGAAACTTTTGTCGAACCAATGTTGGAGTATCATCCTCTCGATTTTGTTTTGCCGGATTTATCTCAATATGATGGGTTGCTTTTGACGAGTGCGCAGGCTTTGGCGGCGCTGTTTTCGAAATATTCGGTTGCCCATGCGCGGGGTTTTGAAGGCGTGGTTTATTGTGTGGGACAGCATACCGCCAAGGAAGCACGGGCTTATGGATTTTCTCATTGTGTGTCGGTGGATGGAACGGGGCAGGATCTGGCGGTTCATATCCAGGATTTACCGGAGGCGGGAAGCCAGAAATACGTGCATATTCGCGGGAAAGATGTGGCCTATCCGGTTGCGGAAACATTGCATGAAAAGGGCATTGATGCACAGGATTTGATTGTCTATGAGGTGCGCAGTGTGGAGGCGTTTTCTGATGCGTTCAAAAAGGTGTTTGTGCGTGGGAATATCGGCCTTGTTACATTTTACTCAAAACGTACGGCGCAGGCGTTCATGCATCTTGTGCGTAAGAACGGCTTTGAAGACAAGCTTTCAGCCATAAAGCTCTTGTCAATCAGTGAGCGCGTGTTAGAGTGTGTACGTATTGAAGATTGGGCGAAAACGTACGTATCGGGGACTCCGGACCGTGCAGGGATGCTCAAAATTCTAAAAGAGATTTACCAAGAGAAACGTTCGGGGGATCGTATGAGCAAAAAAGGAACAGCGATTGATAATGCGCAAGATGTGATCGAGGCGTTTGGCGGTATCCGGCCGATGGCGAAAAAGATGGATGTTGCGGTGACGACTGTGCAGGGGTGGAAAAAACGTAATGCCATTCCGGCTGCGCGCATCGATGATGTTTACAAAGCGGCGGAAGATCATGGGATTGATTTGTCCTCTATTCTTGATGGGGGCTCAATTGCCAATCAGAATGGGCAGGCGGAGGTTTCTTCTTCCGCGCCAGCGCAAAGTTCATCCTTAAGTGCAGGCGATACTAAAATTGGTGAGGCACGTTCAGGCGAAGAAGAAGCCAAGGTTCGGGCCGAAGACGTTGAGCTTGTCGCGCTTAAACGTCAGATTTCAGATATCGAAAAGCAGGCCGTTGCGAAGAGTACGGGGGTGAGTGCGGCTCTGGTGGTTGCGCTTCTTATTATTGGTGCGGTTGTTTTAGGATATTTCCTGTGGCCAAAGCTTGATTTTAAGCAGGCAGAAACGCAGCGTTTACAGGTTTTGGAGCAAGAACTTAGCCAGGTTAAGAAAGAGCAATCGTTTTTGGGGACGTTGGTGCCTGAAAATTTAGAGCGACAGATTGCCGATTTGCAGGAGAAAGCCACGCAGGCGCAGCAGAATGCGCAGGCAGTGGCGGAGCAGGTTAAAGAACGCGCAGCAGTAATTCAGCAAGATGTTCTGGCCGAAGATGCGGGCACAATGGAAGAGCGTCTTGAAAAGTTGGAAGGTCATGCGCAGGTCATTGCGGATGATTTGCAGGATGCACCGGCTGTTGTTGCCATGCTTGAAAGAGTTCAGCAATGGCAGGGCCATTTGGCAGGGCAGGAATATCTTCAAGATAGTATGAATGCGCTGCAGGGGGCTTTGGCCGGTGTTGAAATTCCAGTTGACGGGTCTGCGAGTGCGATTAATAACGCGCTCGATGCGGCTAGGGCGCAGAATGAAGTTCTGGCGAAGACTTTTGAGGGTGTACCTCAAAGTGAATTAAAAGCGGCGGCGCTGCTTTTGGGGATGAGCCAGCTTCGTTCCAGCCTTAATCGTGATAACGAGGTGTTCCAACAAGATCTTGATATTTTGTTGAAGCTTGTGGGGAATGAAGATCCTTTGTTGAACGAGGCTTTGGTCAAACTTGCACCTAACGCGCAGAGCGGCGTTTTGACGCCTGAAGGTTTGTCGAATGAGTTCCGCACGTTGGCTGGGGACGCGGTTGCAGCGTCTTTGCAGGGTGAAGATGTTTCGATTAAAGAACGCGCCTCTGCACGTTTTAATGAACTTTTGCAGGTTGAAAAAGATGGTGAGCTGGTGACAGGAACACCGACGCAGGCGACACTTTTAAAAACGCAGAACTTGCTTGAGCAGGGTGATATTCATGGCGCGATTGCCAATACACAAATGCTGGAAGGTGGTGCGGCGCAAGTCATGGCACCGTGGCTTGAGGAAGCGCAAGCATCTGTTATCGCTGAGCAGGTTAAAGTGTTGTTAAGCCAGACTATTAACGCGAAAGTTAATACGATGTCCGGTATCACGGCCGGTGGACTCAAGCCAGCGGGTGCTCGCGGGTCGCAATATATTCAGGACGAAGAGTCCGGACTGAATGTATATGTGCCTAACAAAGCGCCTGCTGCTATCATGGGGCCGCCGGTTCAGTAATATATCGTGTGGGTGCATAGCAGAGCTGCACGGTTCTTAGGAGATATTCATGATTAAAGCCCTCTGGTTTATACTGCGTCTATCCGTGTTTATCGGCGCGGTGATATGGATTGCCGAGCGGCCGGGCACGGTGCAAATTGACTGGCTTGGCACTAGTGTGAATGTGCAGATGGGTTTGTTTCTGGGCTCTCTTTTTGTTCTGATCCTGTTTTCGATTTTTGTTTACCGCATTGTTTATCATGTTATGCATTTGCCAGCGCAGGCGCGGCGCTATATGCGTGACCGGAATAAGCAGCGTGGTTATCGCGCGCTGACGTTGGGACTGACGGCGGTGGCGGCTGGCGATACGAAAAGTGCGCTGCGGGAGGCTAAAAAAGCGCGTGCGGCTTTGCCGGAAGATCATGGACTGGCGTTGCTTTTGGAGGCGCAATCTGCGCGGCTGGACGGGCGTGAAGGCGATGCGCAGCAAAGTTTTGTGGCTTTATTGGAAAATAAAGATGCGGCTTTTTTGGGTGTACGCGGTTTGTTGCAGGCTTCGCTGGAAGCGCGTGATTATGATGGTGCGCTGCGGCTCGCGAAGAAAGCGCTGGCGCTGCATCCCAAGCAGAAATGGATTTTGTGTACGGTGTATGATTTGCAAATCCGTGGGCGGCATTGGAGCGATGCGCAGGATATTTTGAAGCGCGCTGTACGTGCCGGGGCGATCAGCAAAGAGGATGCCGCGAGTGACAGAGTAGCGATGGCGCTGGCTTTGGCTATGGAGGCTGAGGCTGAAGGCCTCGATGATGTGGCGCTTGGGCAATACAAAAAGGCACGTACACAGGATACGGATTTTGTACCGGGCGCGATTTTGTTTGCGCGATATTATGCGCGCAAGGGGCAGCGTAAAAAAGCTGTCACGCTCATTGAACGCGTATGGAAGAAAAATCCGCATCCGGCTTTGGTGCAGATGTGGCCCGATCTTATGGCGGAGAAAAAGCGCGGGGATTCCTTGGAGCGTTTGCGGTGGATGGAGCGGTTGGTTGCGCTGAATGTTGAAAGTGCGGAGGCGCAAGTGGCGGCCGGGTTAGCTGCGCAGGATGCCGGGCTTTGGGGTGAGGCGCGTCAGCACTACCTTAAGGCTGAGGGTTTGCAACCGAGTGCGTCGGTGTACCGTGCGCTGGCAGTTCTTGAAGAAAAAGCCAATGGGGATGAAGAGGCCGCGCGTGCGTGGCTGGAGAAGGCGAGTGATCTTCAGGGTAAGGAGATCGAGCACAAGGTTTGGGTGTGCCGAGAGACGGGGCGTATATATGAGCGCTGGAGCCCGATTGCCGAGCCTCACGGCAGTTTCAACACAATTGAATGGGGCGTGCCTTATGATGCGTCTTCACATGCTTCAGAGATGCTGTTTTCGGGCATCAAAGATATCGGACCGCAAGATGATGCGGTCATCGAAGCGCCTAAGGTGGCTTAAGCCTATTTTTAGTAAGCTTTTGCGACGCCGCTGGCGATTGCTTTTTCGGCGTTGTCCTTTGACATCATTGCACAAATTGTTGTGCCGCAAGTCGGGCATCCGCCTTTTGCCATGAAGCCACCTTTTTTGGTTTTATGCATGGCTGGATTGCTCATTGAAACGTCTTTTTTCTTACATTTGACACAATATCCGGTGACCATGATTTTTCTCCTTTTTTGTGAAAAATACGTAGATACAGGACTATTATAGCACGATTTATGCGGTTTTTGCCTTAAAGGCGCAATTTTTCTGTACGCATGAGCCGATAAAGGATTGCGCCAGTGAGGAAGCCGCCGAGATGTGCTTCCCAAGCGATTCCGCCGCCAATCACCCCGATAAAGGTCATAATGGCTGCCCAGATAAAAATAATGGGCCAAGGGCCTTTATTGGCGAGTTTTCCGGAAAGAGCACCCATACGGCCGCTTTCGACCATCATCATAATAGCGGCGGCGAAAAGGCCGCTGATGGAGCCGGAGGCGCCGATTACGGGAGCTGTTGAGAATGGATTTATGAGCAGATAAAGCGCTGCGCCGCCGATGGAGCACAGGATAAAGAATTTGATGATTGTGGGGGTGGAAAACATGCGCTCTACGAACGTACCCAGTGCTAGCCCCATGATGGCGTTAAAACCGATATGCATCCAGCTTCCGTGGATCAGGAGGTATGTTACGGGCGTGAGGAGAGTAGTCAGTGTGAAATCACCTGCGCCAGTAAAATTGGCGGGGGTGAAGCCGAATTGCTCAATCATCAGAACGCGCGTTTCGGGGGAGACAATCAGGCTTAAAATGATCTGGATAGCTATGAGCACCGCGACCATGTATTTCGTGAATGGCGGGATGTTGCCAAAATTAAAGAAGGGTTCTTTGTTTTGGCTTATATAGCTTTTGCACCATTCATTTTCTTGAGCGTCCTGTTTTTTGCGAATGCGGTCGCGCTCCGCCAGAGACGGGAATTTTACAATTTTGTCCTTATTGTCCGGATCTTTGCCGTTTGATGCGCCTGTCATAGTTCATTTTAAACATGGATCTGCATGGAGGAATATTTATTTTTAATCACAAAATGCAGTGCAGCGACGTTCCTCAATGATATTCCCGCCGCAGGAGCTGTGGCAGATGCGTTGGCTTTCTTCGCATTTTTGGTCACAGGTTGCGGTGTTACAAAAGGCGTAGCTGGTGAAATAGGATTTTGATTTTTTGATCGGTTTGCCTTTTTCTTTTTGCTTGGCGACGTATTCGAGATAACGATTTTCGCCTTTGAGATCGGCAATGCGTTTACAGTTGCTTTGGTCAATTTGGCAATGCGCTTTACAGGCGCTGAGTTTATCCAGACACCCCACAGCACACATTTTTCCGATGTCATCTGGCGGCGTTGTGAAGCGGTAATCGGTTTTATAAACCGGGCTACAAGCGGCGAGGGTGAGTGTGATGAGGAGTAGTGTAGCAAAGGCTTTGAGGTGCATAGTGGTTTCCCTTGAATTTGTTTTCTATCAGGCATACGTGTAGGGGCGAAGAAACCCTTCGTTTTTTTATTGTTTTTAGTTCAATGAAAAACGCACCGCGTTTTAAGCGGTGCGTATATCAAGTTTATTGGAGTATTAACGTTGATAATTACTGAGACAAAGCCATTGTTGTTGCGGGTGCTGCACTTGTCGGAGTACTAAGCATTAGTTGTATTTCTTTTGATGTGTTTTCACCTAAATCTGCAGCCTTCACGACTGAGGCTATTTGACGGTAAGCTTCCAAATAAGCGGGGTTTCCATCTCTAGCATGGTCAAACGCAGTTTTTTCCGTGCGTGAATAAGCATAGGGAACATTGCCGATTTGTTGAGAAAGGTTCAATATTTCCGCTATTGCCGGATTTCCTTCTGCTAATGCTGTTTGTTGTGCTGGCGAGAGGCTATCTAAAGCTTCTTTTATATTCGCCGCGAGACTTGCGGCTGCAGGTCTTTCGAGTTCTTGAAGTACTTCGGGTGTTATTGCAAGGTCATAGTTTCCTTGTTGTCCTGCACGTGCTTGTGAGTCGGAAACAATCTTGATAATCCGCTCGCGCATCTCAATTGGTGGTGGCATCGGACCATTATAATCATGAAGAATTTGTGCGGCTTGCGCTAAGGCTGGGTTTGTATTATCACCCGGGATTACTCCATCCCTTATATTGTCGACCCAATCTTGAACGCGGACGCCGTTACCGTATTGTGCGTATATTCCGATCAGTTGGTCTGCTGTGGCTTCAGGGCTGAGATTTTTAATGTACTCTTCTTTTGCATCAGCGATAAGGCTTTTGTCATGGGCTTCGATATCGTCACTTACGAAGCGGCTATTATCTGGATTTTTTTCGTCGTAAATGAAGTGATCAAGATTTTTGCCATTTGCCGGTGCTCCTGTGCCGTATGTTGCCCAGCCGGATTCTTCGTTAAATGTTACGAGTGTTTTCCCGGATTCAAAATCGGCCAAGGACATCGGATTCATAACTTGCCGATATGCGCCGGATGTTGCCGTGCCTTCGAAGACGCCGATAACTTGTGCGCCTGTCTCGGCTAAAATGACGTTATAGG
>CAYGNI010000073.1:0-9860 GCA_964351195.1 uncultured Micavibrio sp. | reverse complement strand
ATATGAGCGAAAAGACAATGAGCACTGCAGACGCAAAACAAGACGCACAAAAAACCAAGCCGGCCAAAACGAAGTCCGACCAAATGACCGGCGCGGAAATCGTGATCAAAGCCCTCATCGACCAAGGCGTTGAGGTCATCTTTGGTTATCCCGGCGGCGCAGTGCTTCCAATCTATGATGAGATTTTCAAAAACCAAGACAAAATCCGGCACGTTCTGGTCCGTCAGGAAGGCGGCGCGCTTCATGCTGCCGAGGGCTATGCCCGCTCTACGGGTAAAGTCGGCTGCGCGCTTGTGACATCCGGCCCCGGCGCGACAAACGCGGTCACCGGCTTGACCGATGCGCTGATGGACTCAATTCCCCTCGTCTGCATCACGGGGCAGGTCCCAACCTTTATGATCGGTACGGACGCTTTCCAGGAAGCCGATACAACCGGCATCACCCGCCCGTGTACAAAACACAATTACCTTGCCGACGATGTCGAAGAACTCGCGGACATCATGCATGAAAGCTTCCACGTCGCCAAATCCGGCCGCCCCGGACCCGTCGTGATCGACATTCCCAAAGACGTACAGTTTGCCAAAGGCACGTACAGACCCGCAAAGCCATATGCACAGCAAAACTATCAGCCACGTACAGAGCCCGACATGGCCGCCATCGAAGCGGCCGTGGAGCTTATGGCCAATGCCAAACAACCCGTATTCTACACCGGCGGCGGCGTTATCAATGCCGGGCCCGAAGCCTCAAAGCTTTTGCGTGAGCTTGTCCGCGAAACCGGCTTCCCCATCACCTCAACCCTGATGGGCCTGGGCGCCTACCCGGCCAACGACAAGCAATGGCTCGGCATGCTTGGCATGCACGGCACATTCGAAGCCAACTGGTGTATGCATGATTGCGATGTCATGATCAATATCGGCGCGCGTTTTGACGACCGCGTGACGGGACGTACAGACGCGTTCTCCCCGAACTCAACCAAAATCCACGTTGATATCGACCCAAGCTCGATCAACAAAAACATCCATATCGACATCCCAATCGTCGCGGATGCGAAGCTCGCCCTCGAAGCCATGCTCAAAGTTTGGAAGAAACGCAAATACAAAGCCGACGCGCCCGCCATGAAAAAATGGTGGGATCAGATCGAAACATGGCGCGCGAAAAACTGCCTCGCGTACAAAAAACACAACACCATCATCAAGCCGCAATACGCGCTCGAACGCCTGCGTCACTTCATGGAAAAAGACCCGCGCGACGCGTACATCACCACCGAAGTCGGCCAACACCAGATGTGGGCCGCGCAATTCCTGCCCTTTAATGAGCCAAACCGCTGGATGACCTCCGGCGGCCTTGGCACCATGGGCTATGGTCTGCCTGCCGCTATCGGTACACAAATGGGCAACCCGGACGCCCTCGTTGTCGATGTTGCGGGCGAAGCCTCGATTTTGATGAACATTCAGGAAATGTCCTGCGCCGTTCAATACCGCACACCGGTTAAAATCTTCATCTTGAACAACCAATGGATGGGCATGGTAAGACAGTGGCAGGAACTCTTGCACGGCGAGCGCTACTCAAACTCCTATACCGACTCCCTGCCCGACTTCGTTAAACTCGCCGAAGCCTATGGCGGTATTGGCCTGCGCGCGGAAAGCGTGGATGAACTCGATGGCGTGATCGAAGAAATGCTGAAAACCGACAAGGTGACGATCGTTGATGTCTGCGTCGATCAAAAGGAAAACTGCTTCCCGATGATCCCGTCCGGCAAGGCCCATAACGAAATGATCCTCTCCCCCGACGCGGCGAAGTTTGATAAAACATTGGTTTAAGTTTAAATTTGCAAAGCATCCAAACCCTGCTAAAACAAAACTATGAACGCAAAGCCCTCTAAAAAAGACAAAAAATCGAAATCCGTCTATGCGCCCGGTCCTGAAAATCAGGAGATCGAGACGCACACTCTTGCTATCATCGTCGAGAACGAGCCGGGCGTGCTTGCCCGCGTGATCGGTCTTTTCACGGGCCGCGGCTATAACATCGAAAGCCTGACCGTCGCCGAAACCGACCACGAGCATCACTCCTCGCGCATCACCATCGTCTCCAGCGGCACCCCTGCTGTCATTGAGCAAATCAAAGCCCAGCTGGGCCAACTCGTCCCCGTAAAACGCGTGCGCGATCTGACTACATACGGCCCGCATGTCAACCGCGAGCTGGCCCTCGTCAAGGTCGAAGCCACAGGCGACCACCGCATTGAATCTTTGCGTATCGCCGATGTTTTCCGGGCTAACCCTGTTGATTCAACCCTGGAATCCTTCGTGTTCGAAATCACAGGCGACACGAGTAAAATCGACGCCTTCATCAATCTCATGAAACCTCTGGGCCTCACAGACGTAAGCCGCACAGGCGTCGCCGCCATCTCACGCGGAAAATTCATCGACCCCGAAACAGGGCGCAAAAATGGCTAAATTCGAGTTCACTGGTTCCCAAGGCCATAAACTCTCCGCCCGTATTGATATGCCCGACAACGGTGAACCCTGTGCCTACGCACTTTTCGCGCATTGCTTTACCTGTGGCAAAGATCTCACCCCGGCAAGCCGGATTGTCCATGCCCTGAATGAGGAAGGCGTCGCCGTTCTTCGCTTTGACTTCACGGGCCTTGGCAAAAGCGAAGGCCGGTTTGAAAACACCAACTTCAGTTCCAATGTCGCCGATATTTTAACCACCATTGATTATATGCGCGAACATTATGAAGCTCCAAGCCTTATCATCGGACATTCACTGGGCGGAACCGCGGTGCTCGTCGCCGCCAAGGATACCCCCGAAGTGGGCGCCGTGGTCACAATCGGCGCGCCGTCCAACACCACAAATGTCATGAAACAATTCGGCTGCGATGTTGAAAAAATCGAACAAGAGGGCAGCGCGGAAGTCCTTCTCGCCGGTCGTCCCTTCACCATCAAAAAACAATTCATCGATGATATTAAATCCCAAAATATAGAAGCAGCCGTTCACGCCCTCAAAAAACCTCTCCTTATCTGTCATAGCCCCATTGACGATACCGTACCCATTTCCCACGCCAGCGATATCTATAAATGGGCCATGCACCCCAAAAGCTTTATTTCATTGAACACCCACGATCATTTATTATTCGCAGATGGCGCGGCCGAATACGTCGCCCGCTGCGTCACCGCTTGGTCCAGCGCGTATTTACCGAAGATAATAAACGTCCAAAATTAAAAACAACACTATTGCTTTAATTTGCATAATATGGTATAACTTTGCAATGAACGTTCATGAAACTCTAAAAAGACTTTTTGCACTAACTGTGCAAAGCACAAAACCTTCTCCTGAGCCGCTTCCTGAGCCGCCTCCTGAGCCTTCAAGCCCTGAACCAACAACACCCACGTTAAAGAGAGTGACAGATCCTGAAGCACCAGTAGAAATAGCAAGCTACGTATACTCAAAATTATTAATAAGCCCCGACGGACCAATTAAATCTGGAGCGGATTACCGTGCAACAGCAATGACAAAGGAAATGCCCGGTTGGATGCAATGCGCACTTTCTGCAGAAAGCGTATTCAAAAGGTCAATAGACAAAATGATTATTGGTAATTCTGACTCATGGAATGGGCATGCCTTACTATATCGTCCCATTATTTCTCCAGACGGCGAAATATATCACGCATTTACCAGATATGGATCAAAAAGTGAGAGTGGTCTAGGGACCGCCGATCGTAGTTTCACACATTCAGCCTCTATTATTTTTAGAGGTCCCTGGTCGCCTGATTTGTTACCATATGCAACAATGCGCTTATTTACAAAGCGCGAGCATTGCAAAATACCATCTCCTGATGTTCCCGCAGCAATAGAAGCGAGAATACAAGACAGGGAGAACCGCATTGGCGATATGGGCGCGACAAGGGTGGGTAATGCAGACATAGAAATCCCTTCTGAGACAACAACCCTAGCAGAGATTAAAGCTGAATTAGAAAGATTTGAACCATGCCTTGAAGAAATACCTTTTGGCCCTCAACGTGCTGCTTTTGCTTTAGCGAAAAAATTAACAGAAAAACACTTGGGGCAAAGCTCAGCTTTTCTTCCAATGGCTTTTAATATTAATCCGAAAACCCTTAAAATACACTCAGCCCTCACCGAAAGCCCTGATGCTGATAGATTATCCTATGAGATAGACCCACAAGGTCTTTCCGATCAATCTCTTGCCGGCCTGACCAATGAGGAATTAACGAAAGGATTACAAGCAATGCCATATGTTGAATACTTACCAGGGGGAAAGAAAGAAGAACGCCATCTTTTTCTTTTTGATCCTACAAAAATCTCCGCGATCATTGCCATATTGGGTGCAGCCCCAGCAGCAGAACTAAATTTTGACGCCCAATAATTCCGGGCGTTTTCCCTTGATTTCCCCTTGATTCTTGGGGAAAAACCTTGTTTATTGCTTCCACATACGAATTTACCAAAGAAGAAAGGCCCCAAAATGGCACAAGCGGAAGCAATTGACCCGAACAATGTTCCTGAAAACACGACATCTTTGAACGTGTACTACGACAAAGATTGTGATCTTGACCTGATCAAAGCGAAAAAAGTCGCCATCATCGGCTATGGCTCTCAAGGCCACGCGCACGCGCAAAACATCAAGGATAGCGGCGTTGAAAACGTCATCATCGGTCTGCGCGACGGATCATCATCCGCCCCTAAAGCTGAAAACGCAGGCTTCACCGTCATGACGCCAGCAGAGGCCGCCGCCGAGGCAGACGTCGTCATGATCCTCACCCCCGATGAACATCAAGCCGACCTTTACAAAGATGACCTGGAGGGCAATCTCAAAGAAGGCGCAACATTGATGTTCGCCCACGGCCTCAACATCCATTTCGACCTTATCAAGCCCCGCGCTGATTTGGACGTGATCATGGTCGCACCAAAAGGCCCCGGCCACACCGTGCGCGGCGAATACCAGCGCGGCGGCGGCGTTCCTTGTTTGATCGCCGTGGCCCAGGACGCATCCGGCAAAGCCAAAGACCTCGCCCTTTCATACGCCTCTGCTGTTGGTGGCGGGCGCTCGGGTATCATCGAAACAACCTTCAAGGACGAGTGCGAAACCGACCTTTTCGGCGAACAAGCCGTTCTGTGCGGCGGTACATCCGAGCTTGTCAAAGCGGGCTACGAAGTCCTTTGCGAAGCGGGCTACCCGCCGGAAATGGCCTATTTCGAATGCCTTCACGAATTAAAATTGATCGTTGATTTGATGTATGAAGGCGGCTTGGCCAATATGCGCTATTCCATCTCAAACACGGCGGAATTTGGCGATTATGTGTCCGGCCCGCGCGTGATTACACCCGAAACAAAAGAAGAAATGAAACGCATCTTGGCCGATATCCAATCCGGTAAATTCGTGCAGGACTTTATGGGCGGCAACAAAGAAGGCCTTTCGCGCCTTGTGGAAATCCGTGAACGTGAAGCCAAACACCCAATCGAAGCAACAGGTGCAAAGCTTCGCGGCATGATGCCTTGGATCGGCGCGAACAAGCTCGTCGACAAAGACAAAAACTAAAATTCACCACATAATGTATAAAAAGAGCTGTGATGAGATATCGCAGCTCTTTTTTTTGTGCCAGCATAGGAACATATGACAGACCCAGTTTTAACCATAAAAGACGTCCCGCAAGACAAAATCCTCAAAGGCGTAGCATTCGCCCTTGTCGCCTTTTTGTGCTTTGCGCTGACCAACGCCTGCGCAAAACTCTTGAGCGACACGCACCATGTGGTAGAGCTCGTCTTCTATCGCAACCTCATCGTATTCGTGCCTTTTATAACTTTCATCATGCTTACGAAAAAATTCGAGATCTTCAAAACCAAAAAACCAGTCGCGATCCTCAGCCGCGCCACAATGGCCACGCTATGTTTGAGCGTTACTTTCACCTCATACAAAATTCTTCCAATGGCAGACGCCACCGTCCTGCTTTTCACCGCATCCTTGTTGCTCCCGGTTCTGGGCTTTTTATTCCTCAAAGAACATGTCGGCCCCTATCGCTGGAGCGCTATTCTGGTCGGGTTTTGCGGCGTCGCCTATATGGCGCAACCCTCCGGTCAAGTCGTCATGATCGGCATTATCGCCGGGTTAACGGCCGCCTTCATGCAAGCCGTCATGATGACCATCGCGCGCTATATCAGAACAGAAAACCCAATGACCGCGACATTCTACCTCATCGCATTAGGGACAATCATCCCGGCCTTCATTGTACCTTTTTTCTGGCAACCCATCGCACCGGAAAATCTCCCGCTATTTTTAGGTATGGGCATAACGGGCGGAATGGCGCAGCTTTGCATCGTCAACGCATTCAAATATGCGCCCGCCGCCATCGTATCAATCCTGAATTATACCGGTATAATCTGGGCCACAGGCTGTGATATCCTCATTTGGAATTATGTTCCCGGGCTGCCGGTTTTCATTGGAGCGGGGACCATCATCGCCGCCAGCCTGTTTATTGTTTACCGAGAGAATAAAGTGAAAAACCGTGAAAGATAATACCCTCATCGCCGCAGGCTTCGCCACTTTCAATGCGGCCATGCTCGGTGGCATGAGCCTGTTTGCAAAACTATTAGCACAATATTTCGACCCTATCGAAGTCACATTCTGGCGCAACATCGCCTCAATCATCCTTTTGCTGATCTGGCTTTTCGCCATCCGCAATTTTATCTTTTATAAAACCAGTCGCCCTTGGGCGCATCTCTTTCGCAGCTTCATCGGCACCATCGGCATTGCCCTTGGCATGTGGACGGTTTCAATCCTCACCCTCGCCGAAACGACGATACTGCTCTTTACCTCACCGCTCTTCACCGTGCTCCTCTCCGCGCTCATTCTCAAAGAAAAAATCGGTGTCTTTCGTTTTAGCGCTGTACTTGTCGGATTTATCGGCGTAGCTATCGCCGCCAACCCCGCCGATATGAGCATCCCGCTCATCGGCCTAGCCGCCGGTTTGGGTTGGGGCTTTATGTCCGGCTCCGTCGATGTCACTTTGCGCTGGATGGGAAAAACCGAAAAATCCATCACCACAACCTTCTACTTCTTGTTATTTGGAACCCTCTCGACAGCGCTGTTCTGGCCGTTTTCACAAACACCAATCACCGCCATTTCCATCGACAAAGCATGGGTCGTAACGGGGATCATCTGTGGCCTCGGTGCGACCGGCACACTCGCGCTGCTGGCCAAAACCCAAAGCTACCGCATCGGCGAAGCCTCCATCATCGCGCCAATCATGTACACTATGCTCATTTGGTCCGTATTGTTTGATTATCTGTTTTGGGACCGCATTCCGGAATGGAATGTCATCGCGGGCGCAACCCTCATCATCGCGGCTAACCTGTTCATCATCTACCGCGAGCACAAGCTCAAAAAGCCGCCAGAGCAATGCACAGACCTGCACCTATCATAAACACAGCCATCGTAAGCAACATCCCGATCATCCGAAAAGGCCCATATCCCGGCCCGGTCAAAAGCCCGCGCGCATGCGCAAGACGCGACAAAATCATAAGCCCGCCCATCCAATGAATAATCCAGTGCGCCGCGCCGCCGAACTCCGCAAGCGCCATCAAAATCATCGCCGGCCAGACCGTTTCGACAAAATTGCCGTAAACACGGCTACGACGCTTCAAAACATCGCTGTCACCATCCCCCAATGGCACCTGCTCACGCCAGCGCGTTTTGGCGATCCAAACAATCATCGCCATCTGCGCCAAAACAAAAACCGCCGCGTAAATTCCTGTTATCATTATATATTAACCTTATTCACTCTTTAACCATTTCCATGTTAAAATAGAACTATGATTGAAGCAATAAATTCAGGATTAGCAGGATTACAAAGCGCCGCCAAAAAGGTGAATGAAAGTGCTGCAAATATTGCCAACCTCACAACACCGGTCGCCGAAGGCCAAGATGAGGTTAACCTCAGCGAAGAAGCTGTAAACCTGATTTTGGCGGAAACTGAGTATAAAGCCAATCTGGCCACCATTAGAACAGCCTCCGAGCTTTCGGACGATCTCTTTCGTATTTTTGACGAAAAAGTATAAAACTTGAGCCTCTTCCCAATATAGCCGATACTCATACCCATGAAATTCGTTTTCTTAGGCTATGATTTTATGTTGCCGGTCGCCGAAAGGTTGATCAAAGACGGGCACGATCTCATCGGCATCATGAGCTTTGAATGCGATCAGGTTTTTAATTTTAACCTGAATTGCCAATCCCTTGCTGCGCAAAAAAACATCCCTTTCATCCAAAGCCCTACCGAAGACATCCACATCGACAGCTTTATTGACAAAGGCGCAGCCCTTTTCATCGCCGCAGGCTACCCCTTCAAAATCACGCCGATTGATGAAAGCAAAGCTTTCGGCATCAACCTGCACCCCAGCTATCTTCCGCGCGCCCGCGGCCTCATGCCCGTCCCGCATATCATCATGGATAATGTGCAAAACGCGGCAGGGATCACCATCCATAAACTTGCAGAAAAATTCGATCAGGGCGATATTTTGGCGCAGCATAAAATTACGCTTGCGCCCGATGAGAGCGTAGAAACCTACAGCGCAAAAATCCTCACAAAAGCACCGGACCTCGCCAGCGATCTTATTAAAGATCTGCCCAATAAATGGACCGGCGCGGTGCCTCAAAATGAAAAAGACGCTTACACAGCCCCCATTCCTGACGATGCCATGCGCACACTCGACTGGAACCGACAAACAGAAGATCTTTTAAAACACGGACGCGCCTTTGGCCGCTTTGGCTGCCTTGCTTTCTTCAATCACAAACTCTGGTCCGTCTTTGAATTCAAAGCCTGGGAAGAAAAGCACGATCACACCCCCGGCACGATCATCATCCTCCAGCACAAACTCGTCCTCATCGCCGTAAAAGACGGCTTTGTCTGCCTCACCGACTTCGCCGAAGCCCGGCTTTAAAAAGACACCTAACCAATTTTAGTGCCTTCCCCGCGTAAGCGGGGATCTTTTACTATCGACGCAAAGGCCCCCGCTTCCGCGGGGGAAGCAAAAAAGAAAGCATTATTCCCTTCCCTTTTCCCCGCATTTCCGTTACATACGTGCCGAACATTAACCCCACGGAAAACGAAAATGACTCAACAGCTACGTAACATCGCCATCATTGCCCACGTCGATCACGGCAAAACCACCCTCATCGACTCTTTGATGAAGCAAAGCGGCATGTTCCGCGAGAATCAGGCCGTTGAAGAACGCGCTATGGATTCCGGCGATTTGGAAAAAGAACGGGGTATTACGATCCTCGCCAAACCAACATCGATTCAATGGGGCGAGACACGTATCAATATCATCGACACGCCCGGCCACGCCGATTTCGGCGGCGAAGTCGAACGCGTTCTCCACATGGCAGACGGCGTTATCCTGCTCACCGATGCGGCCGAAGGCCCCATGCCGCAAACAAAATTCGTTCTCGGCAAAGCCCTCAAACAAGGGCTCAAGCCGATCGTCATTATCAACAAAGTCGATCGTCCCGATGGCCGCCCCGAAGAAGTCGTCGACGAGGTCTTCGATCTTTTCGTTTCTTTGGATGCGAATGACGAGCAGCTGGATTTCCCAATCCTCTACGCTTCCGGGCGCAGCGGCTGGTGTGTAAAAGAACTGGATGATCCGCGCGAAAACCTCTCGCCCTTGCTGGATCTCGTTCTTGAACATGTTGAGCCACCTAAAGGCGACAAAAATGCGCCTTTCGCGATGCTGGCCACCTTGCTCGATTCCGACCCGTTCCTTGGCCGCTGCTTGACGGGCCGCGTCATTCAAGGCTCCGCCAAAGTGAATGACACGGTTAAATCCATCGACCTTGAGGGCAAGCTTGT
>CAYGNI010000072.1:0-9986 GCA_964351195.1 uncultured Micavibrio sp. | reverse complement strand
TCAATGCAGTGCGCGAATTTTTTACATCCGCGACAATCACGGGGCTCGTCGATTTGCCATTCACGTTATTCTTCTTGTTTGTGATTTATCAATTGGGTGGATCGATAGCCTACATTCTCGCTGGCCTCATCCTTGTCGTATTGCTCGTCGGTTTTATCCTACAAAGACCGCTGAAGTCATTGGTCCGTAAGGCCACACAGTCCGCCGAAGCCAAACATGGTCTGCTCGTTGAAACGATTCACGGCCTGGAGACTGTCAAAGCCATTGGCGCGGACGGTCGCTTTCGCGCGCGCTATGGCGATTATGTCGGTGAAAACGCCGCGCTGGGGCAGGGCTCACGCTTTGTCTCTGGCCTTGGCGTAAATGCCGCGTCATTCTGCCAGCAAATTGCCTCCATCATTATCGTGCTCGCAGGTATGTATATGGTGCAGGACGGTGACCTAACAGTCGGCGGGCTCATTGCCTGTGTGATTCTCGGTGGACGTGCCATTGCTCCGATTGGTCAAATAGCAACACTCATGACGAAATACCATCATGCCGGCGGCGCACTAAAAACCTTAGAAAAGATCATGTCCAAACCAGTGGAGCGCCCCGCCAATAAACAATTCCTCCACCGCCCGGACCTCAAAGGCAAAATCACCTTTGACAAAGTCTCATTCTCTTATCCAGGAACGCAGCGCGAAGTCCTGCAAGGCGTGAGCTTCACAATTAAGGCTGGTGAGAAAGTCGGCATCATCGGCCGCATCGGCTCCGGAAAATCGACGGTGGCCAAATTGATGCTTGGCCTATACGAGCCATCAAGTGGTTCAATTCTTGCTGATGACACAGATTATCAGCAAATCGATCCCGCAGATTTACGCCGCAACACCGCCTATATCGCGCAAGATGTGGTGCTGTTCTCTGGCTCTGTGCGGGACAATATTTCCGCAAGTGTTCCGCACGCCAGTGAAGAAGATATTCTCAAAGCCGCGCAGCTTGCGGGTGTCCACGATTTCATCGCTAAGCATCCCATGGGCTATGACGCGCCTGTGGGTGAGCACGGCAATGCCCTGTCCGGTGGACAGCGCCAATCCGTCGCCCTCGCCAGAGCCATGCTGCTTGAACCCAAAATGATTGTCTGTGATGAGCCGACCAATGCCCTCGATATGCAGGCCGAGGCCATCTTCAAAAACTACATTCAAAAAGAAATCGGCGATAAGACTTTTATCCTCATCACCCATAAGCACAATATGCTCGATATGGTGGACCGCCTGATCTTACTCGATCAAGGAAAACTCATTATAGACGGCCCGCGCGACAAAGTGATTGCCGAGCTGCAAGGCGGCAAAGTTGAGGTGCCGCAATGAACATGTTCAACCCTAAGCATAAAGAAACCGATTTCATGTCAGAGCTGGAGGCAGCATCGAGCCTGCGCCCCAGCAACGCTGCACTTCTTTTGTTTTTCACCATCGTCGCGCTGATGGTGGCGTTCTTCATCTGGGCCTCTGTGTCTCGCGTGGAAGAACTGACCCGCGGTCAAGGTCAGGTTGTGCCCTCGCAAGATATCCAATTTGTGCAAAGCCTTGAGGGCGGTATTATAGAAGAGCTTTTGGTCGTCGAAGGACAAAAGGTTGAAAAAGGCGAAGTGCTGGCCCGCATCAGCGATGTGCAATCCTCTTCCGAAGAGCGCGGCACCGAAGCAAGATCCTTAAGTTTACAAGTTAAAAAGGCACGCCTGGAAGCAGAAGCCAATGGTACTGCTTTTGAATTGCCTCAGGACATCAAAGACAAAACTGCGCAAATTGCAGCCAATGAAGAGGCGCTCTATGAGTCTCGCCAAAACGAACTCGAAAACACCTATGCGATTTTGGATGACCGCATCAGCAAAGCGTCGGCTGAGCTCGCCGAAGTGAATGCGCAAATCGCCCAATATTCCAGCTCACGCAAGTTGTTACGTGACGAACTTGAAATTACCAGAGAGATGGTCAGAAAACGCGCAGCACCGAAGGTTGAAGAAATCCGTTTAAACCGCGAGGTCAACGACTTAAGCGGACAGATTAATGCTGCCTCTCAGCGTAGGAAAGCATTAGAAGCTGAATTGGAAGTCGCCAGGAAAGAGCGAGCCAGCCAGCTTGATCGTTTCCGCTCTCAGGCTTTAGGGGAACTCAATCAAGTCGAAACGGAAATCGCTTCACTGAAAGAAAGCCTAACATCCATTGGTGATCGTGTGGACCGTGCAGAATTACGCTCTCCCGTCGAAGGTATCGTAAACCGTATTGCGATCAAAACAATCGGCGGCGTGGTAGAACCCGCGATGCGCCTGATTGAAATTGTACCGCTGGATGAAGAGCTGAAAGTCCTCGCTAAAATTAAACCTGACGAAATTGCATTTATCCGCCCGGGCCAGCCGGCCAAAGTCAAAATCACAGCCTATGATTCACAAAAATATGGCGCGCTGGATGGAACATTAACACGGATCGGTGCGAATTCTGTAACCGATAACGATGGTAATATTGCGTTCGAGATTGAAGTGGTAACAGATAAAAATTACATGGGCGATGAAGATCACCCATTGCCCATCACACCGGGTATGGTCGCGCAGGTTGAAGTCATCACGGGCAAGCGCACAATTCTTGAATACCTGCTCAAGCCCGTTCTGCGCGCCCGTGACCGCGCCTTCACGGAGCGATAGGAGGAGCGGCTTTCATGATCAAGCTCCTGACCAATCGCTGGATCCATATCGTCTTACTCTTGGCTCTCTTGCTAACCGCTATTTCCTACAGCGCGTCGAACCAGCGCTGGCGCAAGGAAATGCAGTATCTTGTTTTCGATACACTGAACCAGCTTCATCCGCGCGAAAAAAGCGGACAAGTTATCATTGTCGATATCGATGACAATGCCTTGCAGGAAATTGGCCAATGGCCATGGCCGCGTACAATTATCGCCGACCTCGTAACCAATTTGACGCAGGCGGGCGCGAAGGTCATTGCCTTTGATGGTGTGCTTGCTGAACCCGATCGCTCATCGCCCAGATTTTTCGTCGAAACATTGCCGGGGGGCGAAGGCTTCGAATCCATCAAGGAAACGATTGCGGATCTGCCGGATCACGACACGGTTCTGGCGCAGGCGATAAAAGACTCAGGCATATTCGTCTCCGGCTTTACATTTTCAAGCTACACACAAACGCCGCGAAAACCCCATCTCTCTAAAATGATTCTGGCCAAAAAAGCCGATGCGAACGATTTTCTGAACCACGCCGTGCCGTTCAACACGGTCGCGCCCTTCCTCCCGGAACTGGAAAAAGCCTCCGCCGGAAATGGCAGCTTCATGGCGAGCGCCGATCATGACGGCATTCTCCGCCGCACGGGGCTGATCTTTACCGACGGACAGAAACTCTACCCTTCGTTAAGCCTCGAGGCAGTGCGCGTGGCCTATGGCGACCGCAAACTGGCCATTAAGTTGGGGCAAAGCCCGGCGGATAAGAAAAACAAAATCGACACACAATACCGCGTGGTTATTGGCGATTACTCCATCCCCGTGGAACATGACGGGTTAATGCAAGTTTATTACCGCGAATTTGACGAAGAAGGCGACGATTACATCTCCGCCGTGCAAGCCCTAAATCCCGGCCCAGATTTAAGACAAAAAGTGCAGGGCAAAATTGTTCTGATCGGCTCCAGCGCTGAAGGCCTTAAAGATCTTCGTTCCACCGCGCTTGAGCCCTTCCAGCCGGGCGTTGAAATCCACGCCAATGTCATTGAACAGATTTTGCAAAACAAACATTTGCTGCGCCCGAACATTACCGAAGTTGCCGAAGGAAGTTTCATCCTGATTGTTGGAATTTTGATGATCGCGCTGGCACCCTTCGTGCACGTTATCGTCCTAGGGTTAATATGCGCATTGCTAATCGCTGCGGCGTTCTGGGGTTCAGGCTCCGCGTATACTGAATACGGGCTTTTGCTCGACCCGTTCTATCCCTCGCTCTCCGTCTTTGCGATTTTTGTGGTCTCGACCTTGCTCACATATTTGCGCGTCGAAAGCGAGAAACATCAGGTCAGAAATATGTTCGGGCATTACGTATCACCGCATGTGATGAAGGATCTCGAGCGCAATCCCGAAAAACTCAAACTGGGCGGAGAGAATAAAGAGCTTACTGTGATGTTCACGGATATCCGAAAGTTCACAACAATTTCCGAAGGGTTAAGTCCTGAAGAACTTATCAACCTGATGAATGAATTCTTGACCGCCATGACCGATATTGTGCAGGAGCATGACGGCACGATCGACAAATATATGGGCGATGCGATGATGGCGTTTTGGAACGCTCCACGTGATGTGCAGGATCATGAGCGCGCGTGCTGCGCTGCTGCGCTGAAAATGCAGGCTGCACTGGACCCGATCAATGAGCGCGTCAAAGCCAAAGCCGAAGAGATCGGTAAAGAACCTGTACTGCTGAAAGCCGGGATTGGCATTAACACAGGCCCCTGCGCCGTAGGCAATATGGGATCGCGACAGCGCTTTGCCTACTCAACGCTGGGCGACGCCGTAAACCTGGCTTCACGGCTGGAAGGACAAACCAAAACCTACGGCGTGAGCATCCTCATTGGGGAAAGCACTTATAATAGGGTACAGGATTTCGCCTGCCTTGAAATGGACCTCATCAAAGTTCAAGGCAAAACGCAGGCTACGCGGATCTTCGCATTGTTGGGCGACGAACAAGCCGCAAAAGACCCAGCATTCATCAAGCTAAAAACTGATCATGATGCGATGTTGGAAGCGTACCGTAGCGGTGATTTCAAAAAAGCCGTGCAGCTTGCAGATGCCGCAAAGAAAACGGCGCTGTATGATCTAATAGAAGTCTACGCGCTTTACAAAACCCGCGCTACGGACCTCGCCAAGGCCCCGCCCGAAAACTGGGACGGCGTATTCGAAGCAACAACCAAATAGCTATAAGAAATTATTTATTCGTTTTAACGTAATCGATGACGTCTTTTTCGCACATCGGTTTGGCAAAATAAAAGCCTTGCACCATGTCGCACCCAAGCCCGGCTAACAAAGCGGCCTGGCTTTCATCTTCAACCCCTTCGGCAATCGTCTCTTTATTCATACTCTTGGAGAGGTCGATGATGGACTTAACAAGCTTGAGAATGTTTTCATCTTCCGTGGAGCCGCTCACGAAACTACGATCAATCTTAATCGTATCGATTGGGAAATAATGCAGATAGCTCAGCGAGGAATACCCCGTCCCAAAATCATCCAGTGAAATTCCCATCCCTGCCTTACGGCACATCTCGAGGGTTTCTTTGGCTTTCTCTGGTTGCCCCATCAAAAGCCGCTCGGTGATTTCGAAATGAACATTTTTGGGACTAACATCGCTTTTGCTAAGTGTGGCATAGACGCCTTCTACAAAATCATCCGAGGCAAAGTCCTTACTGGAGAAATTGACACTCATAAATAATTCATTGTCATATCCCGTATGGCCTTCAATGCGCTTCAAAGCCATAAGTGATTCCTTCAAAGCCCACTGCGAAGCCTCAACTATGAGGCCGCTATCTTCGATAATAGGAATGAAAACACCAGGCGAGATAAACCCTTTTTCAGGGTGCTGCCAGCGCATAAGTGCCTCAAAACCATTGATTTTAGTTGTCTTGAGATCCAAAATGGGCTGATAAAAAAGCTTAAGCTGCCCGTTATTCATCGCATCTTTAAAATCATTTGCGATCTTCACATTCTCTACGGCACTCGATGTTCTGGCATATTCCTGCTCTGCAATCTCTGCGCGAACAAAATCAGATGGCTCCAAGCCCCCAATATGCGTGCGAGTCAGCGTATCGCGATACCGTGTGAGAATCACCTTTGTGGCCATTTCCAGGATCGGATCGGCGTTTTTGAGCCTGCCAGAGAAATCATCTTGCGTAATCGGCAAGAGCACGCAGTCCTCAAGAGCTCTAATCGTTGCTGTGCGCGGCGCTTGGTCGACAAGCGCCATCTCGCCAATCATAGCGCCCGGCCCACGTGTACCAACCTGATAGCTCTCTCCTGTGGTTTTTTCGATAAGAATCTCAACCCGGCCACCCTCAATAATATAGGCGCAATCACCCGGATCTCCTTGGCGCATAATGGTTTCACCGGTTTTAAAGACTCTCTGCGTCTGCATTTTTGTATGTGCGTTAGCCATATGTCTTAACAAATGCTCCAATGCAAATGGTTAAAATAAGAAATATATTATACGCAGCAATGTATTAGAAGTTTCTTAATCGTGCAGTGGTTGAATCAAAAAATCATTGTAATATAAAATTTCCCAAGACGCTTGACAAATTAAGCCCCCAGGCGCTATTGTCCGCCCAGTCTAATTTATGAATAAGCAGGATAGGGCCATGAAAGTCACTAATTCTTTGAAAACATTGAAAACAAGAGACCGCAACAACCGCGTGATCCGTCGTCGTGGCCGTGTCTATGTGATTAATAAGAAAAATCCACGCATGAAGGCTCGTCAGGGCTAAGTTTGCGGATAATTCCTGCGGCTTAAACGCCAAAATCACATTCCGATGTTGAAATCTTTAAATGCACCAAAAACTCTTGGTGCATTTGTTTTTTGTGTCTGCTACAAGCTTAGCTTAACAAATAACGTGCAACCCCTGAAAATAGAAGAAACATGTTCTCCAGACTCTTTGGTTTTATGTCTGCCGATATGGCGATTGATCTCGGAACAGCAAATACGCTGGTTTATGTCCGCGACCAGGGCATTGTTTTGAACGAGCCATCCGTGGTTGCAATCTCTATGATCAACGGCAAAAAACAGATTCTGGCCGTCGGAAACGAAGCCAAGCAAATGCTGGGCCGCACACCGGGAAGCATCACCGCAACGCGCCCTTTGCGTGATGGTGTGATTGCCGATTTCGAAGTTACCGAAGCAATGATCAAACACTTCATCCGCAAAGTGCATAACCGCCGCTCTTTCGTGTCGCCTAAAATGGTGATTTGCGTGCCCTCCGGCTCAACGGCTGTGGAGCGCCGCGCAATTCAGGATTCGGCCGAGCACGCAGGGGCCAGCGAAGTGTATCTTATCGAAGAGCCTATGGCAGCCGCAATCGGTGCCGGCCTGCCGGTAACGGAGCCATCCGGCTCCATGGTTGTTGATATCGGCGGGGGAACAACGGAAGTCGCCGTGATCTCGCTGGCGGGAATCGTCTATGCGCGCTCCGTGCGCGTCGGCGGCGACAAAATGGATGAAGCGATTATCGCTTATATCCGCCGCGTTCATAACCTTCTGATCGGCGAAAGTACAGCTGAGCGCATCAAAAAAGAGATTGGCTCCGCATGCCCGCCCGCAGATGGCGAAGGCCGCAAGATGGAAATCCGTGGCCGCGACCTCTTAAACGGCGTGCCCAAGGAAATCGTGGTCACCGAGCGTCAGGTCGCCGAAGCTTTGGCCGAACCTGTCGGGCAAATCATTGAGGGTGTCAAAACCGCTTTGGAACATACCGCGCCTGAACTTGCCGCTGATATCGTCGATAAAGGCATCGTGATGACAGGGGGCGGCTCGCTGCTCACCAATCTGGACTTTGTCCTCCGCCATGCCACAGGATTGGCTGTCACTTTGGCCGACGACCCGCTATCCTGCGTGGCGTTGGGGACAGGCCATGCACTCGAAGAGCGTAAGGCTCTACGCAACGTTCTGGTCGGCATGTATTAATCGACCCAAAGCAGGGGATGAATCCCAACTCTTCATTGTTTTTAAAGAGATTATCCCGTAAAATTAATGTTAGGGCTAATATCCCGCATTTATGAATAAACACGTGAGAAGACATTGAAACGCCGCCACTTACCGCGTTCTAAGCAAGGATTAGGATCCCCGCAGGGCCTGTCCGTTCCCATGGTTGGGGGCGGTTTTTCTGGTCTCATATTCATAGCCATCGCCGGTCTTTTGTTTATTGCATCTGCACTCAGTCCAAACAGCTTTGGCGCGCTGCGCATGGGCGCGGTTGATGCTGTCTCTCCTGCCATAAACGCTGTGAGTAAACCGATTAATGCAGTAGTCGATACGGCCCGCAACGTATCAGGAATTGCGGAGCTTCAGGCTGAAAATATCCGCCTTCAACAGGAAAACCTCAAGCTCAAGGAGTGGTACCAAACTGCGCTTTTACTCGAGGCAGAAAACAAATCCCTCAAAGATCTGTTGAACGTCAAAGTCGACCCGACATACACAACAATTACTGCGCGCATTCTCAGCGACCCCGGTAACACATTCGTCAAGAGCATCCTCGTTTCCGCAGGAAGTGCTGACGGAGTCCAAAAAGGACAAGCCGTCCTCTCCGGGGAAGGTTTAATTGGCCGCGTGACCGAAGTCGGTCAAAACAGCGCACGCGTTCTGTTGATCACTGATGTGAACGCCCGCGTCCCTGTACTGATCGAAGACACCCGCCAGCACGCGATTATGGCGGGGACAAACCAGGAAGTCGCGCAGCTCCGTCATCTTCCACCGGACAGCGATGTTAAAAGTGGAGCGCGCATCGTAACATCAGGGCAGGGCGGTATGTTCCCGCCGGGGCTGGCGATTGGCCGCGTTCAAAAAACAAAAAGCGGCGCATTAAACGTGCACCCCTTCGCAGACTTCAACAGAATTGTGCATGTCAGAGTAATTGATAAAGGCCAGCCGCTCGCAAATGATCCAAATTTGATTGTTGCGCCCGTAGAACTCCATTAAATTAACGCCATGATTCCTTTTTCAACATTGGGAGAACAGCTGGATTTCATTGCCAGAGCTTCAATCGCCTATGCGTTGATGGCCCTCTTTTTTATCCTGAGTATCTCTGCTATGCCTCATCCTTTGGGCGTTTTAACGAAAATACCATTCATCATCATCATCATTTACTACTGGTCCATTTACCGGCCAACATTGGTGCCGCCGATTTTGGTCTTCGCCGCAGGTTTGTTATTTGATTTGCTAAGCGCCGCGCCGCTGGGGCTGAATGCTATTTTACTGCTCGCTGCACATTGGATCATCGCGGATCAAAGGAGATTTTTCATGGGGCAACCTTTTATCGTAATATGGTTGGCTTTCGGGGTCTTAAACACCTCTATCATCCTTATACAATGGCTTGTATTTGGAGTTGTGCAAACAGGTCTATCGCCCATACTCATGGTTGCCTCTGATGCTGTTTTAGGATTCTTGGCCTATCCGTTCGTAGCGTTTTTAATCCATTTAACGCATAAGATTTTACCTGAACCGCAAATGCCGCTGACGCGTCAAAGCAGGGTAAAGGATTTCTCACAGATCGATTAGCGCTTTTACTCCGCAATCACCGCATTATAATAGAACGTAATGAAACAAAACTCAGATAACATAAAGCTGTTTACGCGGCGTGCCTTTGTGATCGGCGGCCTACAGGCCAGCATTCTTGCTGTCTTGGGTGGACGGCTGGCTTATCTTCAGGTCGCACAGGGCTCGCGCTATAAAACGCTGGCGGATAAAAACCGCATCAACCTCAAAATGTTGGCGCCTTCGCGTGGCCAGATTGTTGATCGTTTTGGTGTGCCGTTGGCGGTGAACTCGCAAAACTTCCGTGTTCTTGTGATCCCGGAGCAAACACGAGATTTGGAACAATCACTGAAGGCGCTTCAGGAAGTCGTTGAAGTCGATCAAAAAGACATCACCCGCGTCATCAAAGAATCCAAAAAGCTCGCCAAATTCGCACCTATCGAAATCAAGGATGATCTGACATGGGATCAGGTTGCAAAGGTCGAGGTTAACCTTCCCGACCTGCCGGGCTTGTCGATTGATGTGGGAGAAATTCGTAACTATCCGTTCGGCAGCGCCACTTCACACCTGATTGGCTATGTCGGCGCCGTTGATAAAAGCGAAATTGACGAAGACCCCGTTCTAAGTCTTCCTGGCTTTAGGATCGGAAAGACAGGCATAGAAAAACGCTTTGATAAAGAATTGCGCGGGCAAGCGGGCGCATCCGAAGTCGAAGTCAACGTCGTGGGCCGCGAGGTCCGTGAAC
>CAYGNI010000071.1:0-10110 GCA_964351195.1 uncultured Micavibrio sp. | reverse complement strand
GCTTCGATCTGGCGGGCGAAGATATGATCAAAGCCGATGTCGTTGCCGGCAGCGGTGAGGGCGGAGGTGTCGGTTGTGAGGGCGATGGCGGCGATGGCTTTGCGGTCTTTGGAATAGCGGATGGTGAGCTCTGTTGCGAGGTGCTGGGAGTCTGCGGCGCTGCCGCCGTTGCCGAAGAAGATGATTTTGCCACCGTTTTTGATGCAGCTTGCGGCCATGTCGAGCAGGCTGGAGAAGTCGCCTTTAAGAGCGGCGAAAGTTTGTTCCGCTGTTTGTTTGTGCTCATCGGCTTCGGCTTGCCAGAATGTGTCGAGGTTAAATGCCATGGTTTTAAGAGATCCTTCAGCGCAAGCGCTTCAGGATGACGTTTGGTTAGGGGTTAAGGGCTTGTAATGTCGATGGGGCCAGCGCTTTTTGGGGTGGTTGTTTTTTCGATGGTGATAGCGGGGCCTGTTTCCTGTATCGCGGCGGCGGAGCTTTGGGCCATGCCTGCGGCGGCTTTGGCTTCTTTGGCTTTTTCAACTTCGAGCATTTTCAGGGCTTTGGCGCGGGCTTCTTCTTCGAGGCGGCGTGCTTCGAGGATGGCGCGGTTTTCGGCAAGCTGGGCCTTGGTTAGCTGGAAGCCGACCATGATTTTATAGCGCGAGCCCTGGGTACGGTTTTCGGCCGGGATAATCTGGCGCAGGGTTTCGTGGTAGTTCTTTGCGTTTTGGCCGGATTCGTACGTGACGGAGGCGGCGAAAATTTCTTTAGCCAGAATTTTTCCGCTGGAGGATGTGACGGCGACGAAATAGGGATAGGAGAAGAAGGGTCTGTCGGTTGGGCTGGCTTTGCCCATAGGGCCGAGGTTGCCCGCGAAGTCGAGTTTGAGGTCGACGGTGACGCTGCGTTCGCCGTATGTACAGGTGCTCTCGGCGTTGTTGATTTCAACGCTGGATATTTTTTGTGAGGGTGACGGGCTGTTTGGGGTGGCGTATTCAGCCAGCATGGACAGCTCATCAACGACTTCGATTTTCGGGCAGTCGCCATCAACAAGGAAGTTTGAATGCTTATCTTCGGGTGTCTCGGCAACGGCTGGTGTCATCGAGGAAAGGTCGATTGAGGCGATATCGTCCTTCAGGCCCTCGTATGTTTCGCAGGCGGTTAGGGGGATGAGGAAAACAACGATACTCAAAAGTTTTAGAAAATGTTTCATTCGTGTCACCTGTCGTGCTAAAAACCGATTTTGGTAGAGCTTACGAAAGCAGGCCGAGTTAGGCAAGAGATGAGTGAGAAAGCATTAACAATTCTATTGGCGGCGCCGCGCGGGTTTTGTGCGGGGGTTGATCGTGCGATTCAGATCGTTGAGCGGGCGCTGGAGAAATATGGCGCGCCGGTTTATGTGCGCCATGAGATTGTGCACAACAAGTATGTTGTGGATTCATTGAAGGCGCAGGGTGCGGTGTTTGTTGAGGAATTGCATGAGATCCCCAATGACGGGCAACCGGTGATTTTTAGTGCACATGGTGTGCCCAAGAGTGTGCCGGAGAATGCGCAGACGCGGGAGATGTTTTATATCGACGCGACGTGTCCGCTCGTGAGTAAGGTGCATCGTGAGGCGGAGCGGTATTATAAGATGGGCCGGCAGATTGTTTTGATCGGGCATCGCGGGCACCCGGAAGTTGTGGGGACGATGGGGCAGTTGCCCGAAGGGACGGTGATTCTGGTAGAGACTGTGGGTGATGTTGAGGGTTTGATTGTCGAAGATGAAGAGAAGCTTGCGTATTGCACGCAGACAACTTTGTCGGTGGATGATACGGCGGATATCGTTGCGGCGTTGCAGGCGAAGTTTCCGGCCATTCAAGGGCCGCATAAGGAAGATATCTGTTATGCGACGACCAACAGGCAGGCGGCGGTGAAGGCTATTGCGCAAGAGGCGGATGCGCTCATTGTGATTGGTGCGCCGAATTCATCGAATTCCAATCGTCTGGTTGAGGTTGGGGCTTTGCACGGCTGCGCGAAGGCGATGCTTGTGCAGCGTGCGGCGGATATTGATTGGGCGTGGGTCGATGGTGTGAAGGTTTTGGGTTTGACGGCCGGGGCGTCTGCGCCGGAAGTGCTGGTGGATGAGGTGATCGCAGCAGCGCGGGAATATTTTGATGTCACAATTAAAGAGGTTGCGATTACAAACGAAAATGTGAATTTTAAAATTCCACGGATTTTGGGAGAGGCGGCATGAGGCCAGTCACATTGCTTGGGATGTCGGGTGCGGGGAAGACGCATTTTTCGCAGCGCCTCGAAGAATGGGGATGGGCACATTATTCCTGCGATCTGGAGATTGCAAAGATGCTCGGCATTCCTGTGAGCGCGGGGGATCTCAGTAAGCTTTCGGCTTTTGTCGGGCAGGTGGGTGATGAGGCGCTGGGCGGATTGGCTTTGGATGAATTTAAGCGCCGTCAGCAGGCGTATTATGAAGCAGAGTGCAAGGCGCTGGGGCGGTTGGGTGATGTTCTGGCTCAAGCTGCTGGACGGTTTGTGAATGATTCCACCGGGAGTTTTTGTGAAATTCGTGATGAGGATTTGATTGCGCGCGTGGCGGAGCAAACGCTGCTGGTTTATATTGAGACGGATGAAGACAGTCATGCGGAAGTGATTGAACGAGCCAAGCAATACCCCAAGCCTTTGTATTTTCCGCCGGATGATTTTGATGTGTGGCTGGCGGAGTATTGCGCGGTGAATGATGTGAGTGTTCAGCAAATTGAGCCGAATGATTTTTCTGCATGGGTGTTTCCGAAGTTGTTTGAATCGCGGTTGCCGAAATATGAGCGGTTGGCGAGGGGCTATGGCATGAAAGTGCGGGCTCAGGATTTGCATGGAGTTGAAAATGAGCAGGAATTTTTGGCGTTGATCCATGGCTGAGAAAGTTATCACGATTTATACGGATGGTGCGTGTAGTGGGAACCCGGGGCCGGGCGGCTGGGGGGCTTTGCTGCGCTGGAACGGGCACGAGAAGGAATTGTTCGGCGGGGAGGCGGAGACGACGAATAACCGTATGGAGATGATGGCGGTGATTAAGGCGCTGGAGGCTCTGAAGGGGCCGTCGAAGGTTGAGCTTTATACCGATAGTAAATATGTGATGCAGGGCATTACCGAGTGGCTTGAGGGGTGGAAAGCCAAAGGGTGGAAGACGGCCAGCAAAAAGCCGGTGAAGAATGTCGATTTATGGCAGGAGATGGATGCGCTTGTGCAGGCGCATGATGTGAGCTTTCACTGGGTGAAGGGACACGCCGGGCATCCAGAGAATGAGAGGGCTGACGAGTTGGCACGCAAGGGCATTCCTAATTAATACGTGTTATCCACAGCGGAAAGCTGCGGTTTATGGTGGGAATTTCAAATCTTAAGAAACTTTTAAGATTCGCAGGCGAACTTAGGGATAGATACACGCGTTGGTGTGTCTGTCAGATAAAGGAGTTTGTCATGAGCAACCGATTAGAGACTACCGCCCCACAGCTTCCTCTTCCTCCGGAAGATGTGAGAGATAATGTGAATATGGAGATATATGCCCGTTTTATGGGACATTTACGCCATGTGCCGAACAGCCGGATGGAGATTAAGATTTTGTCTGCGGCGCAATTTACGGCGGATATGACGAATTATACCGATGCGCAAATAGCCAAAATTTTGGTTGATCTGGGTTTGCGGGCAAAGCGCGCGGCGTTTCCTGCGGATTTCTTGGAATATGCGGATCAGGCGTTGATGCGGTCGGGCTGGGATGTCGGCGGGCCGAATGAGGCTTTGTTGGATCTTAAAGCGTATTGGGACCGGATTGGCGAGGACAAGTTTGCGGGCTTTAAGCGCGGGTACAGCTTGCTCGATGAGACGCTGGCAGTTATTTAAGTTCTGAACCGTAGAGACACAAAGGTGCAGAGTTTCTATAATTGGTCATCGCAAGCTCCTCGCAATGACAAGTTGTTTAATTATTGTAGCGGCGGCTTTCTTTGATTGATGTGGTGTCTTTGGCTTGGGCTTCGCGATCGTAATAGGCGCTGTCATCTGTTTCGGAGGCGTTGATGCGGCCGGTGCCGACACCCCCCCAACGGGAAAGCAGGCTTTGGAAGCCTTCGAAGAATCCTGAATTATAGCGGAATGGGGCGTAGAGCCCGTTGCTTTGCGACATAACTTCGCGCCAGATGATGGCGGGGAAGCTGCCGCCGGTGACGCGTTTCATGGGCGTGTTGTCGTCGTTGCCGAGCCATACGCCGGTGACGAGGCGGTCGGTGAAGCCCATGAACCATGCATCGCGGCTGTCCTGGGATGTTCCGGTTTTTCCCGAAGCGAGAGCGCCGAAATACGCGCCGCGGCCGGTGCCGTTTTGGACGACGCTTTGCATCATGATGGTGAGTTTCTGGATGGCACGCGGGTCTGCGCCGCGGCGGCCGCGGTTATTGCGCGGGCGTTCGTAATAGAGGGTTCCGTCTTCGCTGATGATTTTTGTGATGCCGTAGGGTTTTACGGTGACGCCGCCATTGGCGATTGAGGCGTATGCGCCGGTCAGCTCAAGGGGCGAGAGTTGGTTTGTGCCCAGAGCCAGTGAGAGGTCTTCGTTGAGTTCGGATTCAATCCCAAGACGCCGGGCCGTATCAATGACCGCGGGGGGCTGGACGTCTTTCATCAATTGATAGGCGATGGTGTTCAGCGAAAAGGTCAGGGCGGTGGTTAAATCGACTTCGCCCATGTATTTTCCGGCAAAGTTTTTCGGGCGGTAGCGACCGCGCAGGATGGGTTCGTCCATCAAGATATCGTCAGGTTCCCAGCCATGTTCAAGGGCGGTGAGGTATACGAAGGGTTTGAAGGAGGAGCCGGGTTGACGGGCGGCCTGAGTGGCGCGGTTAAATTCGCTGGAGGCGTAGTCTTTACCGCCGATCAGAGCGACGACTGCGCCATTGGGGCGCATTGTGACAACGGCACCCTGAGAGATGCGTTTTTCTTCACCGTTTTCACGCAAGACGCGCGCGAGGGATTCTTCGGCGACGCTTTGAACTTTGGGGTTCATGGTTGTTTCGATGATGAGATCTTCGGTCGGGGTGCCGATGAGGTCGTCAAGTTGGCTGACGATCCAGTCGGCGTAGTAGCGCTCTGCGTTTCCAGTGGGTTTGCGTTCGGGTATAGGCAATTTGGAGTTCAGGCTTTCTTTTTCATCGCCCGTTAAGTAGCCGGCATCGACCATGGCTTCGAGAACGGTTTCTGTTCTAAGCTTTGAGAGGCCGGGATTGGCGATGGGGGAATAGCGCGAGGGGGCTTTTAGCAGGCCGGCCAGTGTGGCGGATTCTCGCACGCTGATTTGTTCGACTGGTTTTTTAAAGTACAGTTTTGAGGCGGCGTCTACGCCATAGGTCCCGGACCCAAGGTAGACGCGGTTGAGATAGGCGGAGAGGATTTCGTCTTTTGAAAGTTCGTATTCCAGCCAGAAGGCGAGCATGGCTTCCTGAATTTTACGCTTGAGGGTGCGTTCGCGGGAGAGGAACAGGTTTTTGGCGAGTTGCTGGGTGATCGTTGAGCCGCCCTGCACGACACGCTGTTCCTGAACGTTTGTGAACATGGCGCGGGCAAGGCCAAATGGGTCGAGGCCGAAATGGTAGTAAAAGCGGCGGTCTTCGGTAGCTAGGACTGCGTGCACCAAGTGCGGTGGGACGCGGTCAATTGTGATGCGTTCGCCGACGATATCGCCGTAACGGCCAATGATTGTGCCGTCTTCGGCCTTAACGATGATGGAAGATTTGCGCTGGAAATCCGCGTTTTGAGTGATGCTGGGGAGTTCGGTGGCGTAATAGGCGCAAATGCCGGCAACAATGATGGCGGCCCAGAGGCCAAGCACAAAGGTCCACTTCACGAGAAAGCGTAGCGGAGAAGGGCTTTGCGCTTTTTTCGAGGTGCGTTTAGGGGCTTTTTTAGCTGGCGATTTTTTCTTCTTTGCGGCCATAGCGTTTTGAATAGTGCTTTATGGACCAAAGAGCAAGACTTTTAAGTGCAGTCGAGCCAGTAGCGTTTGCGGGCGGGGAATTGATTTGTGGCGTGGAGTTCGTCCTGGAGTTCGCCGCCGCAGAATTCGATAATGCGGGCGGCAGCCTCGTTGTCGGGGGCGATGGTGAGCAGGGCGCGTTCGATCCCTAAATAATTAGCGAAGGGGATGCCTTTTTGCAGGATTTTTTTGCCAAAGCCTTTGCCGCGCATAGAGGGGCGGATCACGAAATTGATATGGCCGCCCCATTTTTCCAGGTGCCAGTTGAGGCGGTGGCGGATGTTGAAGGCACCGATATATTTATCGTCTTTGACCAGCCAAAGCGCGGTTTCGGGGACAGGTTCAACCCAGTCGGCATAGGGTTTGTGCAAATGACGATTGCCTTCATTTAAATCTTTGATGAAGGTTTCGTAGTTTTCCGCGAGGTCGCCTTCGTCGAGAAATTTATAGCGCCCCTCGTTGTGGTATTCTTTTAAAGCCTCGAGATAGCTTTGTTTGTGTTCTGTGGCGGGTTTAACGAGTTTTGAAGCGGACATAAGCTGTCTGTTTTGTTGTTGCCGTTGGGGATGCATATTAGCGGATTGTTGTGTGCAATGCAAAATATCATATTAGTTTCGTTCACGCCATGAACTCAAAGAAGGCGCAAAGATCGCGATGTTTTTCAATAAATATTCTCTTTGCGGTCCATTGCGCTTCATTGAGGCCTTTGCGTGAACGTTTACAGCAAAAATATTGCGGCGAGGCCGAGGAAGGCGAAGAAGCCGACTACATCCGTAACCGTTGTTAAGAAGACGGTGGAGGCGACGGCGGGGTCTTTGCCCCAGCGATCAAGGATGATGGGGATTCCGGCGCCGAAAAATCCAGCTGCGAAGAGGTTGATGATCATCGCCGTTGCAATTACGCCGCCGAGCATCGCGCTTTGGAACCACAGGAATGTGACAAGGCCCGTAATGAGGGCGAAGGCCATGCCATTGAGGGAGCCGACGAGGGTTTCTTTCCAGATGATGCGCCATGTGTTGGTTTCGGAGATTTCGTGTGTGGCGAGCGCCCGCACAGCCACAGTGAGGGCCTGCGTTCCTGCATTTCCGCCCATGGAGGCGACGATGGGCATGAGGACGGCAAGGGCAACGATTTGTTCGATGGTGGCATCGAAGAACGAGATGATGATGGAGGCGAGGATGGCTGTTAGTAAATTGACAAATAGCCATCGAAAACGTGTGCCTGTGGTTGACCAGACGGCGCGGTAGAGGTCGCCGTGATCTACACCGGCCATTTTCATGATGTCTTCGTGGGCTTCTTCGTCGATCACGTCAACGACGTCGTCAATGGTGATGACGCCGATGAGGCGGTCTTCATCGTCGACCACGGGTGCGGAGAGGATGTCTTCGCGCCGGAAAATGTGGGCGACGTCTTCCTGGTCCATGGTGGCGGGAATTTGTGTTGTTTGCTGCGTGACGAGGTCTTCAAGTTTTTTACTGCGTGGTGCGCGGACAAGTTTATTAAGCTGTATTTGGCCGACGACGTGGTATGCAGGCGTGATCACGAAGATATCGAGAAAGTCTTCGGGCAGGTCGCTGCTGGCGGCGCGCAGGTAGTCGATTGTTTTTCCCACGGTCCAGATATGCGGCACGGAGACGAGTTCACGTTGCATCAAACGGCCGGCGGATTCTTCGGGGAAGCTTAGACCTTCTTCGAGGACGACGCGGAGTTTTGCCGAGAGTTTATGGATGACTTCGTTTTGGAAGTCTTCTTCGAGCGGCATGATGAGCTCTAGTGCGTCATCGGATTCCAACTCTGAGATAATGGCGGCGACTTCGGATGAGGACATGGAGGAGAGCGTTTTTCTTTGTAGCTCTGTGTCCATTTCCAGGAAGGCGAGGGGGGAGATGTTCTCGCCGTACATTTCGATGAGTTCTTCGCGGGCTTCGTCGCTGATTTTGGCGACAAGCTCGGCGGTGTCGGTATGGCTCAGCTCTTCGAGGGCTTCGTTAACGGTGTCAGAATCCTGCGCGTCGATCGCATCAACAATGGTTTTGATGTTTTCGTCAGAGAGGTGGAAGCCTGTTTCTTCGTTTTGGGCTTCGGGCGGTGTTTGGGATTCCTGTGACATCGTAAGCTCGTGTAACTCGCATTCTCGTATTGTGTTTACGAGAGTACGGGATTACGTGCTTACGAGCAATCGTTAAAGGTGGCGAACGATGCGTTGTTTGTCTTCGCTGCCGAGTTCGTCCTCGAAAACTTGTGCGCCGACGGTTGCCAGGGCCGTTACGTTCACGATGCCGCGCGCGGAGACGGAGGGTGTAATAACGTGAACGGGCTGCGCCGTTCCCAGCAGCAATGGGCCGATGGAGATGCCTTCGGCGAAGAGCTTAACCATGTTGAAGGCGATGTTTGAAGATTCCACGTTCGGCATGATGAACAAATTGGCAGAACCGGTGAGGTTTGAGTTTGGCATCACGAGCTCGCGGACCTTTTCAGACAGGGCGCAATCAGCATTCATTTCGCCGTCAATTTCAAGTTCCGGATCGCGGCGGCGGATGTCTTCGTAAGCGCTGCGCATTTTTACGGCGGATTCACAATCGGATGTGCCGAAGTTTGAATGCGACATCAGGGCGACTTTTGGTTTAATGCCAAAGCGTTTGACCTCTTCGGCGGCCAGAAGGGTCATTTCAGAAATCTGTGCGATCGACGGGTTGGGGTTGATTTGTGTGTCGCAGAAGAAATATGTACCGCCGGACAGCAGTAGGGCGTTCATGGCCGCAGGGGTTTCGACGCCGGGCTTGAGGCCGATGACGTCAATGATGGAGCGGGTGTGGTGGGCGTATTGGCCGACTGCGCCGCAGATGAGGGAGTCGGCTTCGCCTTTGCGGACCATCAATGCGCCGATGATGGATGTGTTTGTACGGACCAGTTTTTTGGCCAGAGCGGGGGTGACGCCGCGGCGTTCCATGATCTGGTGGTAGGTTTCCCAGTAATCACGGTAGCGGTCGTCGTTTTCAGGGTCGACGAGGTCGAAGTCTTTGCCGGGCTTGAGGCGCAGGCCGAGGCGTTCAATGCGTTGTTCGATAACTTTTTCGCGGCCAATAAGGATCGGTTTGACGATGCCTTCGTCGAGGGCGATTTGTGCGGCCTGAAGGACTTGTTCTTCTTCACCTTCGCAGTATGCGATGCGCTTGGGGTTTTCTTTGGCGCGGTTGTAGACCGGGCGCATGATAAGCTGGGAGCGGATATAGAATTGCTGCAGGCGTTGCTCGTAAGCTTCGAAATCCGTGATCGGGCGTTTGGCCAGGCCGCTCTTCATCGCGGCTTTTGCTACGGCGATTGGTAGGTCGACGATCAGGCGTGGGTCGAACGGTTTGGGGATCAGGTATTCCGGTCCGAATTCCAGAGTTTCATCGGAATAGACGCTGGCGACTTCGGCGGTGATTTCCTTGCGTGCGAGGGCGGCGATGGCTTCCACGCAGGCGAGTTTCATCTCTTCGTTGATACCGGTTGCGCCGACATCGAGCGCGCCGCGGAAAATGAAGGGGAAGCACAAGACGTTGTTGACCTGGTTCGGGTAATCGGAGCGGCCCGTACAGATGACCGCGTCGGGTTTGGCTTCGCGCGCTTCTTCGGGCATGATTTCGGGGGTCGGGTTAGCGAGTGTCATGAGCAACGGTTTTTTGCCCATTTTTTTGACCCATTCTTTTTTAACCGCATTTGCTGCGGACAGGCCGAGAAAGACGTCAGCATCTTTGAGAGCTTCTTCGAGTGAGCGGGCTTTTGTCTTGGAGGCGAATTGTTCTTTTTGTGGGTCCATGCCTTCGTTGCGGCCTTCGTATACGACGCCGTTGCGGTCACACACGATGATGTTTTCTTTTTTAAGGCCAGCGGATAGGAGCAGCTTCAGGCATGAAATGGCGGACGCGCCCGCGCCGTTGGCAACCAGTTTGATATTTTTTGGATCGCGTCCAGAGTATTTGATCCAGTTGGTGAAGGCGGCAGTTACGATGATTGCCGTGCCGTGCTGGTCGTCGTGGAAGACGGGAATGTTCATGCGCTCTTTGAGGCGGCGTTCGATTTCGAAACACTCTGGCGCTTTGATATCTTCAAGGTTAATACCGCCGAAA
>CAYGNI010000070.1:0-10331 GCA_964351195.1 uncultured Micavibrio sp. | reverse complement strand
CTACCCACCCAATTTTTTGATAGTGATCGCAGTGATCTACACCACAGCAAAATTCTCTCACAAATTCAGCCGCATGCTTTTTGATGAAAAGATCTTCCAGCGCGCCAGCGAAATTGAAGAATTATATCTGTATTTTTTCGTATTCCTTTATATGATTGTGATGCATAAGCGTATAACTGGAAAAGCATGAAGAACTTTATTTTTATATCCATCGCCCTACTGCTCACCGCCTGCGGATTTCATCCCGTCTATGGCGTGAACAAATACACCCCTGTGGGCGCAGAAACAAAGTTCGGACAAATCGATATCGCCAATATTCCCAATCGCGAAGGACAATTCTTACGCAACGAGTTAATGGATCGTTTCTATCGCTCTGGCCGCCCGGAAAACACGCAATACATACTACAAATAGCGCCAATCAGAGAAACCAAAAGAGAGCTCGATATCACAATCGACTCAAACACAACAAGAGCGCAGCTCAAACTTGCAACATCTTTGCAGCTCATAGACAAAAGCGCCGGCAAACCAGTCTTAGTGCGTAAATTACAATCCACCGCCAGCTATAACGTTTTAGGCAGTGAATTCGCCAACCGCGTATCCGAGCAAACAACGCGTGAAAACGTGCTTGAAGACCTGGCCCGCCAAATAGAGCTGCAACTTGCGCTCTACTTCAAAAACCCGCCTCCACCAGAGGAACCTGAGGACCTTCCCCTCCGTTTGCCAAACGCACGATGATGACCTATTTTAGCTATCTGAGCATTAAGAAGGAATAGCGATGTCGGACGTTAACGCCAAGGATCTGCGTAAAATCGAGTCAGCCGATGACGTCTTGCACACCTATCAAGGGGCGAGCGAGCGCGCCATGACAGGCATAGAGGTCGAGCTTGCCTATTTCGATCCGGCCACGCCCGATCTTAAGCCCATGACGGTCCCACAAAACAAGGTCGTCAAGAATGCAACGAACTGCCAATGCGGCGGAGATTTCGCCCGCAATGAACCCACATCAGAGATGCTTGAAATCGGGAGCGACCCCGGCAAGCCGGACTCCCTCAAAGACATCATCGATGATTCCAACGCCAAAATCGCTTGCTTGTCCCAAAAAGCCGCCGATATAGGTCTCAAGCGCTCATACTTCCAAGATCTGCCCAATGTCACAGCCAAAGAGCTTTTGCAAAACATTGTCCCCGTGGAACGCTATCAGGCTTTCTTCGCTCCGCCGCGCAAAGATATGGAGGCCGTCGCCGCCTATTTCTCCGTCTGCAAATCCGATCAGGTTTCTGTGAGCTACCACGACCCCGATCACATGCTGGAAAACATACGCCGGCTATATTACCTCGCCCCTGTCATCTTCATGCTCACCGATAATGGCTCAGGTTTTGATGAGGGCGTAAAATTCTCGGGCCACGCAGGCATGCGTCACCGCGCCAGTCTTGGCACACGCGGGGGCTGCCCCGACTATGTTTTCGCCGCCAAAAACGGTGATGAATATTTGCAATCGCATATCGCCAATGTCATGAACAACCCGCTCTTCGTATATTACGACGAAGACGGAAAACTCATCCGCCTGCCCTCCGGCAAATGGGAAAGCTTTAATACCCTCAAAGCAAAAGGCCTGAACACCGCCACAAATTACTTCTTCTCCGAAAGCATTTTATGGCCCGATGTCAAAATCGCCGCACTGAGAAATAAAAAGGACGAAGTCGTCAATCACCGCTACGAAGCGCGTATGATTGGTGTGGGCATCCACCAACACCAAAGCGCCCTGCTCATCATCGCTGGATTAGCCTTTAATCCGCTTTTCGCGGAAAAAACCGACAGGCTCTTAAAGTCCTTCGGCTTTGACCCCGCAGATCCCAACACCACCAGAGCGCATCTGATGCAAGCCTATAAAGATGCGCGTGAACACGACAACGCATTCCTGAACATCCCTTACGGCACGCGGCATATGATCGATTTCACCAAGAAATTCGCTGATTTGCTCGAAGAAGCCTATCTTGCAACCAACCTCGAAACCGCACTGACACCCATCCTTTCCATCGCCCGCAGCGGATGCACAGACGCTAAAATCAACCGCATCTTATGCGACACGCTGGATAAGGCCATCGACTTCCAGCGCAGCTACGATCCCGCAATTTTCGAAGATTCTAACACCTGCGCTCATCTTTTATTCCAAAAGGAAATTGCCCGAAATCCATCAATCCATTTGGGCTGCGCAGGCGAATCCTCGTAAGCTATCATCATGAAGCTTGCGTTCCGTGACATTGAACCGTTCGTAAAGAACCCAGACCCCGAGGCCAGAGTCATCCTGATTTACGGCCCTGATTCGGGCCTGATGAAGGAACGCGCCAAAACCATCGGCCAAAGCGTCGTCGCCGACATCAACGACCCGTTCAACGCCGTCACGCTGTCGACAGATATTTTAAACGACGATGCCGCCAGACTAAACGATGAAGCCAGTGCCATCTCTATGATGGGCGGACGCCGCCTGATCCGCGTGGAAGACGCTGCCGACAAGCTGAGCGTGATGATCAAAGAATACCTCGAAAACCCCAACGACAACGCCGTTATTATTTTGGAAGCCGGAGAGCTTGGTCCACGATCCTCGCTGCGCAAGTTATGCGAATCGGCAAAAAACGCCGCCGCCCTGCCCTGCTATGTCGAAGATGAGCGCGATATCGGCCGTTTGATCCGTGAAACATTGCAAGCAGAGTCTATCGCCATAGAACCGGATGCCGTTGCCTGGCTGGCCGCCAATATCTCCGGAAATCGTCAAAAAGCCCGCAGCGAACTTGAAAAACTCGCCATTTACAAAGGCCAAAGTGACCCTACGCCCATCACACTCATTGACGCCAAAGCAGCCTGCGGCGAATCGGGCGCCACAGCACTAGACGATTTGACCTACGCCGTTGCCGGACATATCCCCGAAAAAGCCATGCGCTCTTTGGCACAGCTCCAACAAGAAGGCGTCGTATTCATGGTGATCTTAAGATCCCTGCAAAACCATTTCCGCCGCCTGCATTTGACCAAATGCCGTATCAAAAGCGGCGAAGACCCTGCGCGCGCCCTCAAAATGCTGCAACCCCCGATTTTCTTTAAACAGGAAGCAGCATTCAAAGGACAATTACAAAGATGGTCAATAGGCGGGCTGGAAACTGCGCTGGAACGCCTGAATGACCTCGAGGCGCAATGCAAACAAACGGGCGCGCCCGTGGAAACACTCTGTGCTCAGGCCATCCTTTCCATCAGCGCCAACAAAGCCGCCGCACAGAAGGCGGCTTAGAGCTACCACTTTCCTGAAGCGCCACCGCCGCCCTTAAAGGATCCACCTCTGCCTTTGAATTTACCGCCAAACCCCAGAAGTCGCGCGATAATAACAAAAGGCAGCAAAATAATGACAAGCAACCATTCGCCGGCCTTTTCGATCAAGGATTTTTCTTTCATAACGACATCACCCTTTAGAATATCAACAATATGCTGCGTTCCCGGAACGATCCCTTGCGACATCTCGCCGCGCTTAAAATACGGGATAATCATTTCATCAACGATATCCGCCGCAATGCCGTTTGTAAGCCGCGATTGTACACCTTCTCCCGTTTCAATCCGTAATTCACGTTGATTTGGCGCAATGAGAAAAATCACGCCATTATTCTTGCCCTCTTGGCCGATTTGCCAGTGATTTCCCAAGTCCTGTGCATAATTCTCTATCGACATACCGGAAAGAGACGGCACCGTAACAATCACAAGCTGATCCGTTGTAGTAGACTCAAGATTGCTGGAAAGCCGCGTCAGCTCACGAACAACGTCAGCATCCAAAATATATGCTTGATCAACAACGCGGCCGCTCAATGGGGGGAAAGGCTGCGCCAAAGCAGGCATAGACTGAATTGAAAAAAATAACGCTACAAGAAAACACAGGACCCTGATCACCAGATTTAACCAGCTAAACGTCCATGGCTCGACGCCTGAGATAGGCGCTGAATAAGATCATCAAGCTGGTCGAGATTTTTAAATTCGACAGAAATCTTCCCGGCTTTGCCGTTTTTGCTGTCGATATGAACCTTCATGCCCAAAGAATTTGAAAGATCTTGCTCAAGCGCGATCGTATCAGCATCCTTGCCATGCTTTTTAATCGCTGCTTTCTTCTTTTTCTCAGAATCACTGTGAACTGATGCGAATTTTTCTGTTTCACGTACACTAAGACCTTGGGAAACTACCTTTTTTGCAAGCTCTAACGGGTTTTTCACCGTAATCAACGCCCGCGCATGCCCCATAGACAAGCTTTGATCCGCAACCATATCCTGCACGCCCTCCGGTAAATTCAGCAAACGCACCATATTAGCAATATGAGAGCGGCTTTTACCCATAGCTTCCGCAAGTTTTTCCTGCGTATGGCCGTAATCCTGCATTAACTTTTGGTAACCAAGCGCCTCATCAATTGGGTTGAGATCTTCACGCTGCAGGTTTTCAATCAAAGCAATTTCAAGCGCTTGAACATCGTCGAGCTGTAGGATAATAACGGGCACTTCATGAAGCTGCGCTTTTTGCGCTGCGCGCCAACGCCGCTCCCCGGCAATAATCTCGTAAGGCACTGAAGAATCATCAATTTTTCGCACCAACAGCGGCTGCAAAAGCCCGTGTGCCTTAATCGAATCAGCAAGCTGCGTAAGACTTTCATCGTCAAAAACATGCCGTGGCTGCAACGCCCCAGGCTGCAGATCAGAAACACTAACCATATCGCGTTTTTTTCCACCAGACGCTGGAATTTGGCCAATTTCAGCCGATTCTATAGTCTCAGCCGCAGCAAACCCTGTTTCTTCGTCTTCAAACAAAGCATTCAAACCACGACCAAGACCTCTCGCCTTTGGCTTTCTTTCTGTATCAATCACGTCACTCATAACTAAACTCTCTTTCTTAAAGACCTACGCCGCATTCGACGGCTCTTGTGAAGCACGGGCGCGCTTATATTGACGCTCACGCTTTATAATTTCACTCGCAAGCTTGATATAGGCCTGCGCCCCCGAACATTTCATGTCATACACGATCGCCGGCAACCCGAATGACGGAGCCTCCGACAGACGCACATTGCGGGGAATCACAGTCTGATAAACCTTATCACCGAAATAATCACGTACATCTTGCTCCACCATCGCAGTCAAATTGTTACGCTGATCATACATCGTCAAAACCACACCATGAATGTCGAGACGATCGTTAAACGTCCGCTTCACCCGCTCCACGGTTTTCGTCAAATGACTAAGACCTTCTAGCGCATAAAACTCGCATTGCAAAGGCACAAGCACCGAATCGACCGCTACAAGGGCGTTCAATGTCAACAGATTGAGCGAGGGCGGGCAATCCAAAATCACATAATCATAGGGCAGGGGCTTTCGCAAAGCCTTACGCAGACGGTACTCACGGTTCTCAGCGGTCACCAGCTCAATCTCCGCCCCGGACAGGTGAACAGAAGAAGGCACGACAGACAAACGCGGCACCTTCGTTACCACAGCGGCCTCATAAACTTCGCAATCGCCGAACAACACGTCATAAGAGCTGCTGCGAATCACAGAGCGCCGCACCCCCAAACCTGTCGACGCATTACCTTGCGGATCCAAATCAACAAGCAAAACACGCTGACCTATGGCCGCCAAAGCAGTCGCCAAATTGATCGCCGTTGTCGTCTTACCAACCCCGCCTTTTTGATTAGCAATCGCAATCAAACGCGGATTTTGGTTAGAACCCTGCAATGAAGTCGTGGAAGGTGGAGCCATGCTCAAAGCCTTTATATGTAAGTGTTTGAAGAGATTCTACTTTTGCAAAATCATACATATAATGCAAGTAATCCTCAAAAAAGATTCAAGGTTATGCACACCTGAATCCTTTAAAATCTTAAAGCTTTTTGATGGAAGAAAGCGAAAGTATAGACGCCGCAGGGTCCGTAACACTGGCATGAGATTGAACTTCGAAATCAAAGGATTTTCGAGCAATTTCAAGCTCCTCATCTGCCAGCGCACCCTTTAAAAGCAACATCTTTAACTCAGGGTTTTGCGCCAACCATGGCACAGTGTAATCCAGCAATTTTTCTGCGCTCGCTAACGCTCGCGCCGTTATGAGCTCTGGCTGTATATTTTTAGTTTCAAGATCCTCAATCCGCGATGTATGGATACGAATCGGCGCAGATGTTTCACGTGAAACTGCCCTGATAAACTGACACTTCCTCTCATCCGATTCGACGATATGCACCTCAAGCTCTGGACGCAAAATTGCCAGCACCATCGCAGGAAAACCCGCACCACTCCCCCAATCCATGACACATTTTGTGCCTTCAGGAATATATCGGCAAAGCTGCGCCGAATCGGCAAAATGCCGGACCCAGGCATCTTCAATCGTTTTCGGGCTCACCAGATTGATCGCCTTCTGCCATTTCAACAAAAGCCCATGATAGATTTCAAGCTTTTCACATGATTCACGTGAAACATTAATTGCCATAGAATCTGAGTAATAATCAGGCCACATGCGCGCGTGTTTCCACTTTTGAAGGCTTGCGTTTTACATGCCGCAAAAGGGCCACAACAGCCGCAGGGGTCACCCCGGGAATACGCGATGCCGCCCCCAAAGTCGCCGGGCGGGCTTGTTCCAATTTCTGACGCACTTCATTGGACAAAGAGCCAACGGCTTTATAATCCAGATCCTCCGGCAAAGCCAAAGCCTCATCTTTGCGGAATGCTTCGATGTCAGCATCATGACGATCCATATACCCGGCATAAAGCGCATCGCACTCAATTTGCTCCCGCACGATTGGATCAATTCCTCCAAGCTCCGGCCAAACACCCTGAAGCTGCTCCCAATCAATATCTGGATACGCCAGAAGAGCCAGTACATTCCGACGAACCCCATCTTTGGAAACAACAACACCATGCGCCTCAAGCTCATTTGGCGTCGCTTTAAGATCCTGAACCAGTGCCCGTGCTTCTTTAAGTTTCTGAGATTTCCGACCCCAGACTTTCGCTCGCTCAGACCCCACACACCCAACGGCAACCCCCTCGTCGGTCAAACGCTGATCCGCATTATCGGCACGCAAACGCAGGCGATACTCCGCGCGACTCGTAAACATCCGGTAAGGCTCTGGCGCGCCCCGCGTGATAAGATCGTCAATCAGAACTCCGATATAAGCCTGCGCACGATCCAATGTAAATTCATCCGATGTTTCACGTGAAACGATTCGGCCCGTACCGTAATAAGAAGCCTGCAGCGCTGCATTAATCCCCGCCATCAACCCCTGTGCACCGGCCTCTTCATATCCTGTCGTACCATTAATTTGCCCCGCCAGGAAAAGCCCCCGCACACGCTTGCTCTCCAGCGTCGCCTTCAAATCACGCGGATCGCAGTAATCATATTCAATCGCATAGCCCCACTCGAGAACCTCAACGTTTTCAAGTCCCGCAATGCTACGGATATATTCGCCCTGAACATCGACAGGCAAGGAGGTCGAAATCCCGTTCGGGTAGACCGTATGGTCATCAAGCCCTTCCGGCTCTAGAAAAACCTGATGCCGTGATTTATCCGCAAACCGGGAAATTTTGTCTTCAATCGACGGACAATAGCGCGGCCCCGTACCCGAAATTTGCCCCGAATACATCGCCGAAAGATGAATATTATCGGCAATAATTTTATGCGTGTTTTCGTTCGTATAGGTGATGTGGCAGGAAATCTGCGGCACCTTGATTTCGCTGTTCATATAGGAAAACGGGAGAGGAGGGGTGTCGCCCGGCTGTTCCTCCAAAATGTCCCAATTAATGGTCCGCCCATCAAGCCGCGCCGGCGTTCCTGTCTTTAATCGTCCCAATGGAAAGTTGAGCCGCTCCAGCGTTTCCGCCAAGCCTATCGTCGGCGCCTCGCCCACACGGCCCGCCGGAATTTTTTCCATGCCGCGGTGGATAAGACCACGCAAAAATGTTCCCGTCGTCAAAACAACTGCCGCCGTTTTTATCTCGCTCCCATCCAGTAATTTCAGCCCGGCAATCGCGCCTTCATCATCCAGGATCAAATCATCCGCCGCGCCTTCCACCAAATCAAGATTAGGATAATCCCGCAAAATCGCCTGCATCGCCTGGCGATAGAGTTTGCGATCCGCCTGCGCACGCGGGCCCCGCACCGCGGGACCTTTTGAGGCATTGAGCATACGGAATTGTATCCCCGCCTGATCAATCACGCGCCCCATCAAACCATCAAGCGCATCTATCTCGCGCACCAAATGTCCCTTACCCAAACCGCCAATTGCGGGGTTGCACGACATCGCCCCAATCGTATCGAGATGATGCGTCAGCAAAGCCGTCTTCGCGCCCATGCGCGCAGACGCCGCCGCCGCTTCACAGCCCGCGTGCCCGCCACCAACAACAATGACGTCATAGCTCTTATTCATGGGGGGTTTATACATCTTTTATACCCAAAAATACAGTTATTATTTTTTCTGGAAATACCGCTTGAATAATATATTCAGCAGCACATAGTTAATATGTCACAACGAAGGATCCATCATGGATTTACCCGAAGAAATCACTCCGCATACTGCCTATGCATTAGCTAAGGAACTACGCAGCCAATTCAATGATGCGCATGGTAACGATGACGCTTTTAATAAACATTACTACAAAAGCTTCAATGAACTTGAAATAATGCGCCGAGACGATTTTAATCGCTCCGCTCAACCAATCCTCGTACTTTACTTCTTGGCGTTTGCTCTGGAAAAACATTCCTTCATCCAAGGACGTCTAGCACAGGCCTTTAGAGAAGAAGCCTCAAAACCATGGAAAGGCAAGGATGATAAACTAGAGTTTGACCCTGATGCAATTTTAACGGCCGCCCGCGATTATATCCGAGAAAATAATCTACAGCATGCAACCCCACCTGATGCTCCAGAGATTGCTGCATAGGCTCCGCTCTCTCTCTGCGTCCCCACGGTTTAAAAATCGAGGAGATCCTTCAGGGCTAACGCCCTTCAGGATGACATCGTCTAAGGCTTTCGCTCGCGCGAAAACTAAGACTTCTGTCACTTCCCGATACAAAAATCATTGAAAATCACATCCAGCAGATCTTCAACATCGACCCGCCCTGTAATGCGCCCCAAACCGCGGATCGCAAGGCGCAAATCTTCCGCCATCAGCTCCGGCAAATCTGCCCTTAAAGAGCGCTCCAGCGCGCCCAAGGCCTCTTCCAGATGCGCGCGGTGTCGGCGCCGTGTCAAAGCCGGTGTTTCCGATTGCCCAACCAAATCGTGAAGACGCTCTGTTATCGCGCCAATGAGCATATCCAATCCATCCCCGTTTTTCACAGACACCCAAATCCCGCTTTCCACGTGGAATCCGCCATGTTTTTCATCCGCTTTATTCAGAGCAATAATGGAATTCTTATCAATCAGATCAAGCGTATGCCCGTCGGGCGTTTCCTGCGACCCATCAAATAACAGGATTTTCAGATCCGCGTCCTTCGCCCGTGCCAGCGCGCGTTTAATCCCTTCGCTTTCAATCGCATCCTGCCCTGCCGCGCCGATCTGATCCGGGCGAAGCCCCGCAGTGTCCGCCAATATCACCGCATAGCCATCGAGATCAAGGTGAACTTCAATCACATCGCGTGTCGTCCCGGCAATATCGGAAACAATCGCCACCTCGCGCTTTGCCAGCGCATTCACAAGGCTCGATTTGCCGGCATTGGGCGCACCAATCACAGCCACCTGCACCCCATCGCGCAGCCGCTCCCCACGCCGGTTATCATTCAAATGCTCTGCTATCCCGGCGCGCAGCGCCTCAATTTTCGGCACCAGCTCAGGGGAAATTCCCTCCGGCAAATCCTCATCAGGAAATTCAATATCCGCCTCCAGATGCGCCAAAACCTCTTTCAAATCGCGCGTCCAGCCTTCATAGAGCGCATGCAGCACCCCGCCCATCTGCGCCAGAGCCTGACTTTTCTGTGCTGCTGTTTCCGCATCGATCAAATCCGCCACAGCCTCGGCCTTGGTCAAATCCATCTTGCCGTTTTCAAAGGCGCGGCGCGTAAATTCCCCCGGCTCCGCCATCCGGTGCCCTGAAAGCCCCCCTAAAACGCCCAAAACAGACTCCACAACCGCCCGGCCGCCATGAAGATGATATTCAACGACGTCTTCACCCGTATAGCTGGAGGGTGATTTAAACGCCAGAACAAGCGCTTGGTCGAGTGTTTCACGTGAATCGGGATGTTTTAACGTACAGAGCGCAGCCTCGCGCAGCTTATGCTCCCGCCCGCTCAAGGCCTTCAGCCCCGCATGACTGTCCGGCCCCGAAACCCGGACAACCGCAACG
>CAYGNI010000069.1:0-10377 GCA_964351195.1 uncultured Micavibrio sp. | reverse complement strand
ATATGGGACCACGCGGGATGTATACCGTTTTGGTTCTAAACACTTTTCTTGATGGGTTAGAAAAACTCAGCGGGGCAAACCTCAAAGACCCGGAACTCCTTGAGCACGCGGTTGGCCAAGCAAGAGACCTGATGCGTCAATTCCAGATGTCACCAGAAGATATTGCACACCATATGGAGCTTCTTGAGCGCAGGCTTGAAGCGGCTTAACGCACTACTATCTGTTTAATTCTTCCCTGAGAATTCACGACAAGAACACCGCTGCCCTGCCCCGCGAGGGCGGATTTTGCGTCTTCGACGTTTTGAATATCCTTGCCATTAATTTTCAACAAGACATCACCGGGCAGGACAACGCGCGCGCTTTGTGTGCCGCGCGGGGCATCGACCACGACCACACCGCTTTCGATGTCGAGCGTGCTGAGCCTTAGCGCCAGCGCGGGATTTAGATTTGCGATTGTGGCACCGTTTAGGATATGCGCGCCGGTGAGCTTTGTTTCATTGCTTGGCGGGATTTCGGGCGGGGCCATGGCCTCGACCAGGAATGTCAGAGTTTTACCCTGACGCAGGACGAGCATTTGCGTTTTCTGGCCCAGCGGCACGGTCGCCATGCGGAATTTCATTTCGGACGGATCGCGAATTTCCCAGTTATTGACGCTGGTGATAACATCGCCGACTTTCATGCCCGCGGCTTTGAGCGGGCTGGCTTCGTGCAATTTTGTGATGAGCGCGCCTTTGGGTGTTTTCAGATCGAGAGACTCCCCGATATCGCTGCTGACACCCTGTGCGGTGACGCCCAGCCACGGGCGGACAACACCGTCTTCACCCATGCGGCCGGATTTTTCTGCGGCGATGATGGTGGCGACCATTTCGGAAGGGACGGCAAAGCCGATGCCCAGCGAACCGCCGTCGCGTGAATAAATCGCGCTGTTGATTCCGACAACGCCGCCATCAAGCGTGACCAGCGGACCGCCAGAGTTACCGGGGTTGATGGCCGCATCGGTTTGGATGAAGAAATTAAAGTCATTGATGTTGAGCGAGGAGCGTCCCTGCGCGCTGACGATGCCGCTTGTCACGGTCTGTCCTACGCCGAAGGGGTTGCCGATGGCCAGGACGAGATCGCCGACCTCTAAGGATTCACTGGGCTTTAGCGAGGCGTATGGCAGCGCCTCGTTGCTTTTGACGCGCAGTAATGCGAGGTCGGAGGCTTGATCAGAGAGCGCCAGTGTGGCGTCCAGTTCCCGCCCATCATTGAGGATGACCGTGATTTCCTGCGCGCCTTTGATGACGTGGGCGTTGGTGACTATCAGGCCTTCGGGATCCAGGATAACGCCGGAACCCAGCGAGCTTTCGGCTTCTCTTTGAATGCGATTGCCGAACGCGTTGTTCCCGCCGAAGAAGCGGGAGAAAAATGGATCATTCGCAAAGGGGTTTACGGCCCTTTCCACAATGCGTTTGGTGTATATATTAACAACAGCGGGCGAGACCTGTTTCACGACCGGCGCGAAGGAGAGCTGAACCTGCTCTTGGCTTTGTGGAATTTGGCGCTCAGGTTGCTGCGCCGCCGCAGTAAAAGGCGCGATCAGGGCTGGCAATGCGAGAAGAAGTCTGATAATCGTTTTGCTCATAAATAAGGAATTTAGTCGAAATGACGAGAAAGACAATAGAGCAAATTCGGGCGCATAAAAGGCAAGCGGAACCGCTTGTTTGCCTAACGGCGTATACGATGCGCGTGGCGCAGATTTTGGATGCGCATTGCGACTTGCTTTTGGTTGGGGATTCCATGGGTATGGTTTTGTACGGCATGGAGAATACGCAGGGTGTTTCATTGGATATGATTATCCGTCATGGGCAGGCGGTGATGCGGGGGTCTGAAAAGGCGTGCGTGATTATCGATATGCCCTATGGGACCTATGAAGACAGCGCGGAGCAAGCTTTGGAGAATGCGCAGCGGGTGATGGATGAAACGGGCGCTTCGGGTGTGAAGCTGGAAGGCGGGGCGGATTTTGCGCCGACGATTAAAGCTTTGGTGGATGCGGGCATTCCCGTTATCGGACATATTGGATTATTGCCGCAATCGGCGCAAGATTCCGGCGGGTTTAAGGTTCAGGGACGCACGCCGGAATCTTATGAGCAGCTTTTGCGCGATGCGCGGGCGGTGGAAGAGGCCGGCGCGGCGGCCGTGGTGATTGAAGCGACGATTGAGCAAGCAGCCGAAGCGGCCACGCAGGCGGTTAGTATTCCTACCATTGGCATTGGCGCTTCTGTGGCATGTGACGGGCAGATCCTTGTGACCGAAGATATGCTGGGGATTACGGATCGCAATGGACCATTGGGCGTGCCGAAATTCGTTAAGCAATACGCGGATTTGTCTGCGCAGATGGACAAGGCGGCCGCGGCATATGCCCAAGATGTGCGCGTTCGGGCGTTTCCTTCGGCTGATTACGTGTATAAGAAAAAAGCCTCATGATTATTTGCCGGTCTTTGGAAGAGCTTCATGACGTTCTGGGCGCATGGCGGGATGCGTCTCATGCGGTCGGGTTTGTGCCGACGATGGGGGCTTTGCATGCGGGGCATTTATCGCTTATTGATCTTGCGCAAGAGCATGCCAAACATGTTGTTGTCAGCCTCTTTGTTAATCCGACACAATTTGCGCCGGGTGAGGATTTTGCCTCGTATCCGCGCATGGTGGATGAAGATTTGGCGGTGTTAAAAAGCAAAAAAGTTGCGTGTGTGTTTTTACCGGACGTGGAGGATATTTATCCGGATGGGCCGCAAGTTAGCGTTAAGGCGGGAGAGGCCGCCAAGGGGTTGGAGAGTGACTTTCGTCCGCATTTCTTTGATGGGGTGTGCAGCGTTGTGAAGCGTTTGTTTGATCTGGTGCGCCCGGATTATGCGGTATTCGGGGAGAAGGATTATCAGCAATTGATGGTTATTCGCGAGATGGTGGAGACACAAGGGTTGGATATCGACATTCTTGGCGGGGCGATTATACGCGATGAATATGGTTTGGCATTGTCTTCACGTAATGCGTATTTGAATGCGCGGGAGCTTGAGATTGCGCGGCGATTGAATGTGATTATGAAGAATGCGGATGCGACGGCTGAAACATTATTGAACGCCGGGTTTGATAAAGTCGATTATATCGAAGAACGCTGGGGGCGGCGTTTAGCGGCGGTGCATGTCGGCAAAACGCGGTTGATTGATAACCGCGCCGTTTAAGCTCATAAAAAAAAGCGGGCTTGTGTGGCCCGCTTTGATCTTTTGATTATGGTGGCTTTGTTTAACCGCCGCGATTGCCGGATTTTCCGGTGTTTTGCTTGGGCGCTTTTTTGGCGGCCTGGGTGTCTTTCTTAGACGACACAGGCTCAGCCTGATCCTTGCTAGGCGCTTTTGGTGCGGCTTTCTTTTTTGCAGCAGGCTTTTTGTTCGCCTCTGTCTTTTCGGCTTCTTTTTTAGCGCGGTTTTCTTTCACTTCCTCGGACGGGCCGGGTGTGTATTCTGCGCCCTCTTCGGCAAATTCCGTTGGGCCGGAGTCTTTGCCTTTGGCGTCTTCATCACGGTCAACCAGTTCGATCACGGCCATCGGCGCGGCGTCGCCATAGCGGAAACCGGCCTTGAGCACGCGTGTGTATCCGCCGGGGCGGCTTTCATAGCGTTCAGCAAGAACATCAACGATCTTCTTGGCCTGGGTTTCGTCGCGCAGTTTTGAGATAATCTGGCGGCGTTTTGCCACGGCGATATCAGGTTTCGCGAGCGATTGCTTACCCATTGTGATCAGTTTTTCAACATAGGGCTTTAGCTCTTTTGCCTTGGGCAGGGTCGTTACGATTTGTTCGTGCTTGACCAGAGCGGCAGCCATATTTGCCAGCATCGCCTTACGGTGGCTGGAGTCGCGGTTTAGTTTACGTTGTTTGATGCCATGTTTCATGGGATCATCCTTTCTTCGCCAGCCTTACCGACGATGTTGCGGCCTTAAACGGGTAAAGCCATTGTTTTAACGGCCGGCACCTTAAAAGCAGGTTTTCCGGCCGTTTTCCGGCATATGCCTAGAACTGTTGGTCGTCGACCTTTTTCACGAGGTCTTCGATGTTTTCCGGTGGCCAACCTTCGACCTGCATACCAAGGTGAAGACCCATAATTGTCAGGACTTCCTTGATTTCGTTCAAAGATTTGCGACCGAAGTTTGGTGTACGAAGCATGTCGCCTTCGCTCTTTTGGACCAAGTCGCCAATGTAAACGATGTTATCGTTTTTGAGGCAGTTGGCAGAACGGACTGACAGCTCAAGCTCTTCAACCTTCTTCAGAAGGTTTTTGTTGAATGGAAGCTCTTCTTCCTCTTCTTTGGCTGTTTCTGTTTCAGGTTCATCGAAGTTCACGAAGACTTGCAATTGGTCCTGAAGGATACGCGCGGCGTAGGCCACGGCATCTTCGGGTGAAATCACGCCATTTGTTTCGATCTGAAGTGTGACTTTGTCGTAGTCTGTGATCTGGCCCACGCGAGTATCTTGTACTTCGTAAGACACTTTGCGTACAGGAGAGAATACGGAGTCAACAGGGATCAAGCCAACAGGGGCTTCTTCGGGGCGGTTTTGCGCCGCCGGGCGGTAGCCTTTACCGGTGTTGACTGTCATTTCCATGGAAAGCTTTGCGCCTTTATCGAGCGTGCAGATCACAAGATCAGGGTTCATGATTTCGATGTCTGCGCCTGCTTCGATCTGCGCAGCGGTGACTTCACATGGACCTTCGGCAGACAAACGCATTTTCTTTGGACCTTCGGCGTGCATGCGCACGGCCAAGGCCTTAATGTTCAAGATAATGTCGGTGACGTCTTCGCGAACGCCTTCGATGGATGAAAATTCGTGCAATACACCATCAATTTGTACACCTGTTACGGCTGCACCCTGAAGAGAGGACAAAAGGATACGGCGCAATGCGTTTCCAAGTGTCAGGCCAAAGCCACGCTCCAAAGGTTCTGCAACCACTTTACCTGTATTTGCACGATCGGAGTGTGCGATTTCCAATTTTGCGGGTTTAATTAATTCTTGCCAGTTTTTTTGTATCATTTTGTTTTCCTTTTGCTTCACCCGGCTCTTAACCGGTCTCTTGCGAGTGGGTTAATGGTTTTGGGAGTTGGGTGATAGGTTTTTGATAAAAATTCCCAAAACCTAATACCTATCACCTTAAGCTTTAATTACACACGGCGGCGTTTTGGTGGACGACAACCGTTGTGCGGGATTGGTGTAATGTCGTTGATCGTCTTGATAATAAAGCCGACCGATGACAGACCACGCAGGGCGGATTCACGCCCGGAGCCCGGTCCTTTTACACGAACGTCCAATTCCTTCATGCCATGTTCCTGCGCTTTTTTACCCGCATCTTCGGCCGCAATCTGCGCAGCATAAGGTGTGGATTTGCGTGAGCCTTTGAAGCCCATCATGCCCGCAGACGACCATGACACAACGTTTCCTTGCGCATCAGAAATTGTGACAAGTGTATTGTTGAATGTTGAGTTCACGTGAACAATACCGGATACGATATTCTTTTTCTCTTTACGTTTTGTTTTTGTCTTAGGTTTAGCCATTGTTCATTCCCCTCTATTTCTTCTTACCAGCGATTGGTTTTGCTGGACCTTTACGGGTACGGCAGTTTGTCTTTGTGCGCTGGCCGCGGACAGAGAGGCCATTACGGTGGCGCAGGCCACGGTAACATTTCATGTCCATCAGGCGTTTAATGTTCAAAGAAGTCTGACGACGAAGGTCCCCTTCGATCGTGTAGGCTTCGGAGTCGATTTCCGCACGGATTTGGTTGAGCGTGTCATCATCCAGCTCGCCCATGCGTGATTGCAAGTCGATTCCCAATTTTTCACAGATTTTGAATGCTGTTATGCGGCCGATGCCATGAATATAGGTCAGGGCGATTGGCGTGCGCTTTTTGTCGGGTACGTTGACCCCGGCGATACGTGCCATGTTTTCTTCCTTTTTAATTTATCGAGGATCATTCCTCAGCCAAACCGTAAAAGGCTCCGCGCGTTAAGCTTCCACCAGCCGGTTTGTATACCAAAATTTCCGCCTTTTTAGGCGAAAGTAAGCGCATTTATAAGGATTTTTGAGGGTTCGTCAATGTTTTTTTACGGTTGTTTTAGAGGCCTAGAGAGATTAACCCATCCCTTAGGCTTTTATCCAATAAACCATCCATTGGACAATCAGGGTTTTCATTGAGATTTGCTTCGATTTCAGCCAACATTTCACCCGTTTTTATTCTTACAAGAGTCTTGTTAGCCTCTCTAATTACCAGCATTTCACTCTCGTCCAAGGCCAAACTCATACGGCCTTTAATCTCTTGAATTTCTGCGGCTATACCCGCTCTAAGTGTTTCACATTCCGAAGAATCCAAAGAAGCAGGATCCATCTGCGGTGACGCCGTAGCAGCGCTACAGGCCATGAAAAACCCTGCGATAGTACCTATACTTGATCTTACGGACATTATTTTCCCACTCTTTTAATTCAGTGGAAACTAACAAAAGTTATTTCTTATGTCAAATACATTATGCTGCTTCAGCTTTACCGAGGATGGTTTCGATCTGCGCGCTGACGTCGTCGATGGGCTGCATGCCGTCGATTTCACGCAGGAGACCCTTTTTCTCGTAATACGGCAGGATAGGGGCGGTTTGCGCGTTATATACAGAGAGGCGGTTGCGCAGGGTTTCTTCGTTGTCATCGCTGCGGGCGCCCCCGGTTTCGGCGGCGCGAGTTTTAATGCGGTCGATCAGGGCTTCTTCATCGACTTTGAGGACCAGCACGTGGTCGATGTTTCGTTCAAGTTTAATTAGCATATCATCCAAAGCCTCGGCCTGGGCCACAGTTCTTGGGAAACCATCCAAGATGAAGCCTTTTTCGCATTCAGGCTGGGAAATGCAGTTTTCGATGAGTTCGATGATAATGTCATCGGAGACCAGCTCGCCGGCATCCATGATGAGCTTTAATCTGCGGCCCAGCTCGCTCTCGGCGGCGACTTCGGCGCGAAGCATATCACCGGTGGAGAGTTGTTTAATACGATAGCGTTCCTGAAGCTTTACGGCTTGTGTTCCTTTACCGGCGCCAGGCGGGCCAAAGATTATAAGATTCATTAGCGTCACTTCCTTTTACTGTTTCAGTGCGTTGCTCGCATCCTAAAATAGGTTTCTATTCGTCGTCGCTCGCGCCTACTGAAACAGTAAAATCAAGCGACTTGTTAACTCTGCTTATCTTCTCTTACCCAGTTTGGCCTTTTTCATCAAGCCTTCATATTGGTGCGCAATGAGGTGTGAGTGGATCTGCGCCACCGTATCCAAGGTCACGGTCACCACAATCAACAGCGAGGTTCCGCCGAAATAGAACGGCATGTTGTATTTCGAGATGAGGAATTCTGGCAGCAAACAGATGAAGACCAAATACAGAGCGCCAATGACTGTGACGCGCGTTAGAATATAATCCAGATGGTCGGCGGTGTTTTTACCTGGGCGGATGCCGGGGATGAAGCCACCATATTTTCTGAGCGTTTCCGCGTTTTCTTCGGGGTTAAAGACGATCGCCGTGTAGAAGAAGCAGAAAAATGCGATTAAACCTCCGTAAAGCAGCATATAGAGCGGCTGGCCGTGTTGGAGGTATTGGGCGATTGTAGCGGTGAAATCGCCGCCTTCTGTGCCTGAAAACCCGACAATCGTCAGCGGGAGGAGCAACAAGGATGAGGCGAAAATTGGGGGAATCACGCCCGCTGTGTTTAATTTCAATGGAATGTGGTTGGTTTCGCCGCCCATAAGCTTATTGCCGACCTGGCGTTTGGGATATTGGACGATGACGCGGCGCTGTGAGCGTTCCATGAACACGATGAACGCGATGACACCGATGACCAAGGCAAAGAGCACAAAAAGCTCGATACCGCTGAATGTGCCTTGGCGACCAAGTTCCAATGTGCTGGCGATGGCGCGCGGGAGCTCGGCGACAATCCCGGCAAAGATGATCAGGGAAATACCGTTGCCGATGCCACGGGCGGTAATTTGTTCACCCAGCCACATCAGGAAGATTGTACCGCCGACAATGGTGATCACGGTTGAAACGCGGAAGAACAGGCCGGGGCTGATCACTGCGGGACCCAGAGTTCCGCTCAGGTTTTCAAGGCCAACCGCAAGGCCGTAAGCCTGCACCGCGGCCAAGAGCACCGTGAAATAACGGGTGTATTGGTTGATTTTCATGCGGCCCATTTCGCCTTCTTTTTTGAGGGCTTCGAGCTTTGGGGACATGGCCGTTGCAAGCTGCATGATAATCGAGGCCGAAATATAGGGCATGATGTTGAGCGCAAAAATGGTCATCCGCGAAAGCGCGCCCCCGGAAAACATGTTGAAGACATCAAGCAGGCCGCCGCTTTTCTGGGTGAAGATTTCATTCCATATGGCCGGGTCAATACCGGGCACGGGGATGTAAGTTCCCAGGCGGTAAACCAAAAGCGCACCCATCACGAAGAGCAAGCGTCTTTTGAGATCTGTGGCCTTGGCCAGGGCGCCCCAATTTGCGTTTTTTGCCAGTTGTTCGACGGCTGATGCCATATGCGGTATTCCTTTAAATAGATTCAAAACTGAAAGATTGATTCATAAAGAAAAGGTTGCGCAGGAGCAAGAGGGAGATTGCGGGTTTTATGCGCTTTATACTGCTTCGAGTGCAAGAGAAGGATCGAACGCATGCGTTACAGCTGGTTTGTTAGTATTTGCGGCTGATTGAACCTCAAAAAGACCTGCTTCTGGAATGTGTTTAGATGCGACCCATTGTGCGGCGCCAGTAAATTGCTGGTTAAGACCCGCTGCTATTTCCGGCTCTGTTTCCTGAGCACTGAAAGCTGCACTAGGACGTATTTTATTCATGACATCCGCGATGAAGGTGCTGTGGGTGAAGAGGATGCGTGGGCCAAGGCAGTATTTTTCATTTGTTTTATCCATGCGGGCTTCGGCGTCTGCTGCGCTTTCGTAGCTGCCGTCTTTGTTTTTGGGCCACCATTCCTGGTTGAGAGGTCCCTCGATTGCTGAGATGTCCAAAGAGGCAATCAGAGATTCTACATTTTTGAGAATTCGTCCCCGCTCCTCATCTGAATATTCCATACGTTCTACATAGTTAGAGAGATTTTCATACAGCTTTTCAGGGATCAGCCATTCCAATAGCACGTCCCTCTTACTGCCGACGCAATTTTCATCCGTTATGGTTTCGCCAATCAGGGGATCAAGAATGAGTGTTGGAGCGCCGTTTACGCTCCAGTCCTTTTGGGCAAGGGCGAGAATGGCCGTTTGGATAGTTCTTTTATAGGGGCTGACGATGATATGGGCATTTTCCCAATCCAAATTGCCGTAGTTTTGGGCGGCATGGCGCCCTGTCGCAATAGCCTGTAACCCGCCCTTTTGCGTTAGTTCAGGGTCTATTTTTGGTCCCTGGCCTGGATTGTTCGGCTCTTTATTGCCGTGACGTATGAATAATGTTGGGAATTGCCAAGTCATTGTTAATTTACTCAGTTCTTAAATTAGCAAAGTAGTATTTATTTTATATTATGTCAAAAATGTGTGTCATAAAAAATGCCGCTATGATGGGCGGCATTTAATTGTGTTCTGTGTGTCAGATTTATTTAATCGGCGTCTTACGCTCGACGGGTGCGATTTCGCGCACGATGAATTCGATTTTACCGCCGGCTTTTTCAACTGCAGCTTGCGCTGTTTTGGACGCTTTTGTGATTTTCAGATCGACTTTTGTTTTAAGCTCGCCTTTGGTCAAAAGCTTCACGCCGTCTTGTTTCTTATTGATCACTTTCCCAGCCACAAGCGCATCTTCGTCGATTGTCTTTTTGGGATCGATTTGTTTTGCATCGATGGCGGCCTGTAGCTTACCCAATGTCAGCTCTGCCAGCTTGGTTTCGAATTTCTTGTTGTTGAAACCGGATTTAGGCATGCGCATATAGAGCGGCATTTGTCCGCCTTCGAAGCCGTTGATGGCTACGCCGGAGCGGGACTTTTGACCTTTTTGACCCGAGCCAGAGGTTTTACCTTTGCCAGAGCCAATACCACGGCCAACGCGAATGCGATTCTTTGTTGAGCCTTCTTTAGGTTGTAAATCATTGAGTTTCATAACGTCGTTTCCTTAAGCTTTCTTATGCAGCCTCTTCGACTTTGACGAGGTGCCGGACTTTTCTAATCATACCGCGAACGGATGGTGTGTCTTCGAGTACGCTTGTACGGTGCATTTTGTTCAGACCAAGGCCGATCAGTGTTGCACGCTGGTAAGCCTGACGACCGATGGGTGAACCGGTTTGTGTCACTGTTACAGTCTTGCCAGACGGTGTCTTTTTCGCTTTAGCAGGTTTCTTA
>CAYGNI010000068.1:0-10800 GCA_964351195.1 uncultured Micavibrio sp. | reverse complement strand
GGCTGGGCATAGACCCCCAAACCTCAATCACGCGCTGCATAAATAAATCCAGCTTACCGCCGTAATAGCCCTGAAACGCGCCCGCCGCCACGCCGATAATTGAGCTGATGATCGTCAGAGCCAATCCGAACAAAACGGAAATCCTAAATCCCCATATCACCCGCGCCGCAACGTCGCGCCCCTGATCGTCCGTGCCAAATATATTGTCGGCCGTGGGCGGGGAGGGCGCAGGCACTGATAAATCATAATTAATCGTGTCATACGAATACGGGATCGGCGGCCAAATGATCCAACCTTTTTGATGAATAAGGTCTTGCACGAATGCGTCGCGGTATTCCGCTTCCGTTTCAAAATCCCCGCCAAACACCGTTTCTGGATAATTGACGAATGTCGGGAAATAAAGACCCCCGTCAAATTTCACCAATAATGGCTTGTCATTGGCGATAAAAGGAGCCCCAACCGCGATAATGAAGAGCCCGAGGAAAATCCATAAAGACCAAAACCCCCGCGCATTCGCCCGGAATTGCTGCAATCGTCGCTGGGTGAGGGGTGAGAGATTCATACTTCCATCTTTTAGCAGAGAACCATTAGAATCAATAGCGTTATAAAGTTAGTAGACAGTAAACTTTATAATCCGGGTATTAAACGCATACCACCTGCGCTAAGCTCCAATGCGCTCCCAACAGCCATGCCATCAAATTCGTGATAGGCCCTTAAAAGAGTGGAAAGAATAACGTGCTGAATGTGTTTACGGTCACTAAATTCCGGGCCAGCATAAGCCTTGGCTGCAACAGTTCCAGTTAAATCACTGCCTATCAAGGCAATAAGGCCAACAGGTTTATTGTCTCTGTTTACATCATAAAGTGCTATTAGTCTCGCATCGCGCGCAGGATTATCGAACGTATCATTACTTACTCTAAATGAATCAAGCCTTTCGAGAACAGTTTCATCTGGCGCGCCAAGAATGTCTTGTAATCCTAAAAACTTTGCAAATCCATCTGCATCAGCATCGTGCAAAGCAACTAAATCATCCGTGAAATGTGTTTGTCTGAGAAATAATCCTTCTTTAGGAAACTCAATTTTTCTCAGTTTATGCCATGCACTGGGGCGCATATCTGCATGACTGTTAGCCACAAATTCAGGTTTCAGAATACCGATATGTGCTAAGCCGCCAAATATGCCCACTTCAGCTAAGATCGTGTCATGCATATCATCAATAGCTTGAACACCCATGATAAATATCATTTTATGTATATTCAGATGCTTATGATTATTTTACAGAATTGTCAAGTATCTTTAAGCTCTCGCTTCAAAATCGATCCTTGGGTCCACAAGAACATAAACAACATCACGCACTAAAGTCATAATAAGCCCAATCAGCGCATAGATATACAGCGTGCCCAAAACAACCGGATAATCGCGGTTAATCACGCTCTCATAGCCCAAAAGCCCCAGCCCATCGAGGCTGAAAATCACCTCAATCAACAACGACCCGGTAAAGAAAATATGGATAAACGCCGCCGGAAAGCCCGCAATCACGATCAACATCGCGTTACGAAACACATGCCCGTATAGGACCTGATTTTCACCAAGCCCCTTGGAGCGCGCCGTCAAAACATATTGCTTGTTGATCTCATCCAGAAACGAATTTTTGGTCAAAAGCGTCAGCGAAGCAAACCCGCTGATCACCATCGCCGCCACCGGCAAAACCATATGCCATGCGTAATCCAGCGTGAGCTGTATGAAATTCATATCACCCGCATTATCCGACACCAGCCCCCGCAAGGGGAACCAGTCAAAATACCGCCCACCCGCAAACACAACAATCAGCAAAATCGCAAACATGAACGAAGGAATAGCATAGCCGATAAACACAGCCGCGCTGGTCCAGATATCAAACGCTGAGCCATCGCGCACTGCTTTCTTAATTCCAAGGGGAATAGAAATCAGATAAATAATCAGCGTCGACCAGAGTCCGAGCGAAATAGAGACAGGCATTTTCTCCAGCACCAATTGCCCCACGCCGACATCGCGGTAATAACTCTCGCCCAGATCAAACCGCGCATAGTTTTTCAGCATGATCCAGAACCGTTCATACGCAGGCTTGTCAAACCCGTAAAGCGCCTCAAGCTCCGCTATAAATTCAGGATCCAGCCCCTGCGCGCCGCGATATTGGCTCGATTGCCCCGTCGCCCCTTGCGAAGGCGAGATATTCACATCGCCGCCCATACCGCCGCCAATCCGCGCCGTCGCCTCGCTGCCATGCCCCTGAAGCTCGGCGATCATCCGCTCCACCGGCCCACCGGGAACAAATTGTACAATCACAAAGGATATGAGCAATATCCCCAGCAGAGTAGGGATCATCAAAAGCAGGCGTTTAAGGATGTATGAAGCCATAATGCTTGTTTAGCAGATCTGTGGCGCAAGCTGAACACGTATTTATGATTTATACAAAACGCGGCCCCTGCAAATCCCAATTAAACATGTTGTTAAACTCCTTCATGAATTCTGCAATTTCGCTTCCTTCTGGAGATTTTTCCCATCGATACCAATCTGGATGATCGTGGTGCACAATTGCACTGTCCTTATCAAGTCTGGCCAAAAGTTTGAGTGAGTCCCCATGGTCGGGGTTACAACTCAAAGCGTCTATCAGACACTTAATCGCACGCTCATTATCACCAAAATCACGATGAATTGCAGCCATAAGATAATAGCTTCGCTCTTTCTCAATATCTGGCTCTGCTTGAAGTGCGCGATCAGCAAGCTTTAATGCTCGATGAAATAAAATAAGGTCTTGTGTTTCTCGGTATTTTTTAAGCAATTGAAATCCAGCTAAGCGCAAAATAGGCGCAGGATTATTGTTTTTCGATATTTCCGTAAGAAATTCCAGAGCGTCTTCATGATCGGGATCGGAGGTCAATATGGTTTTAATTTTGCTGATTGCTCCTATCGGGCCTCTTTTAAAATAACTGATCCGGGCTAAAACAAGAATCCCATAAAGGCGTGTACTTTCATCATCCGAGGGGTGCTTCTTTATAATCGTTTTTGCGTCATTCAGGATTTGACCAATTTTTCTGCCATATCCAAGCACCAATTCATCATATAAATCCAGCAGCCGCTGCGCTTCTTGCAGCGGATCAGAATAATACCAAAAAGCCTCGCTTAGCGTGTCGTAGTGAAAGTCCGTCATGTTCAAACCAATTGTTCAAAAGGACAGGACTTATAACACAAGCAAGTAATATTATGCAAATTATTTAGATGGGTCTAATATTCCACCAATCGCAGCGCCATGCGCCGTTTTCGTGCTTTAACACCCCCAGCGCGCCGGTGGATAATTTGATGCTATGCGCCGCGCGAAAGCCCTCAAAATCCCCGGTAATATAGGGCGCAAACCGCGCAATCCCGTTTGAGGTCACAACCAGAACAGTTTCGTTATCGTTGAACGCACTGATCTGCTGGGCAAAGCCGCGCCAATGCTCAATAATCTCGCCGGGGTCGACCTTCCACCCATCGGGGACCAGTGCATGCTCATCCCAATCTTTAATCGCCTGCTCACCGATGCGCGCGATGACTTCGGCTTCCGGCTTGTTTTCATCCGGGCCGTAATCAATTTCGTTAAAGATATCAAGCTGATATACTGGGTTTGTAACACCGGAGGCTTTAATGGCAATTGTCGCTGTATCGACTGTCCGCTTCAAAGTTGAAGAGTAAACAACGTCCGGTATCAATCTGTTTTCTTTAAGATATCGACCCATAGCTTCGGCTTGCTCACGCCCTTTTTCGACCAAAGGCAAATCCGTGCGTGCACCAACGCGCGTCGGCGTATCCCCCGGATCAAACGTATTTCCATGCCGTGCAATAATAAGCGTAGTCATAAAAAGAATTTAAACACCAAGTGCACCAAGGTCACCAAGCTTTTTAAAAAAATTTGTCATTTCGAACACTGCGCTGCCCTCGTCCTGCGAAGCTCGTAGAGCGAAGCAGGATCGCGGAGCAGTGGAGATATCTTAACAAATAGCCGAAAGAGAAGATCCCTCACATGCGTTCGGATGACAGCTTTGATAGATGAATTCTTCGTGCTCTTCGTGTGCTTCGTGTTAAAACTACAACAATGCCTCGGCCCGTACTAAGTCTTCGGGCGTATCGATCCCCGATTGCATCTGCCCGGCATCCAGCGCGATTTCAACCGTGCTGACCACAATGCCGTTCTCGATCATACGTAATTGTTCAAGCCCCTCCAGCTTCTCATAAACACCTTGGGGCAGGGCGCAAAATCGCTCCAGAATATCGCAGCGATACCCGTAAAGCCCCATATGCTGATACACTGGTGAAAGCTCCCCTGCACCCCGCAATTCATCTTCCTTGCGAATGGCGGGCAGGATGTTTTTCGAAAACCAGAGTGCTCGCCCATCGCCATCAATTACAGCTGTCGTGCCGCTAAACGGCGTGGCTTTTTTTGCTTCGCGCAAACGATCCAGATCATCCCAGCGTAAACGATGAACAGGCGTGACCACCTGCGCCTCCGGATTGGCTTTAAAAGCCTCAAGAATGGCCTTGAGCGCCTGTGGCGGCGTAAACGGCGCATCGCCTTGCAGGTTCAAAACAAAGTCGGGCAAATCCCCGCGCAGCTTAAGCGCCGCCAAAACCCGGTCCGATCCTGTCGGGCAATCATCCGGCGTCATCACGCATTCCACGCCGATCTCGCCGGCATGATCCGCAATGCGCTGATCCTCGGTTGTCACGAAAACATCAACGCCTTCAAGGCTCTCCGCCACATCCCGCGCAAGAGCAACAACACGGCTCAGCATGCTTTGCCCGCCGATCTTGGCCAAAGGCTTGCCCGGAAAGCGCGTCGACCCGTAACGCGCAGGTATAGCAATCGCAACCCGCATTACGGCGCCACCCACCATGTATCGCTGATCAAAGGACTAATCCCCGACAGAGTGTCGGGCCGCTGAATCTTCGCCCAGCGCGCAATGCGCCACTTATTATAATGCCACATCGGAATCACATAATGCCCCTGCAGCAAGATGCGGTCCAGCGCGCGCACATGCGTCACCAAACTTTCGCGTGAATCCGCTTGAATCAACTCCTCAATAATCTGATCAATCGCCGGGTTTTGAATGCCAATATAATTGCGTGAACCTTCCATAGCGGCTTTCTCCGAACCCCAGAAATCGCGTTGTTCATTGCCCGGAGAATCCGACTGACCGAATGCGCCAACCGTCATATCAAAATCAAACGCGTTCATACGGTTTTGGTATTGTGCGGAATCAACAACGCGGAAATTGGCCTTAACGCCAATGCGCTGCAGATTCTTAACAAAGGGCAAGACCCAACGCTCAAATTGCGGATTAGCATCCAGAATTTCAAACTCCAGCCGCACCCCGTTTTTCGCGCGCACGCCGTCCGCGCCCAAAACCCACCCGGCTTCATCCAAAATCTTCGTCGCAATCCGCAGACTCTCGCGGTTGCTTCCAGATCCGTCAGTAACAGGGTTCTTGTAAACGTCCGTGAAAACTTCTTCGGGAATGGCATTCGGATGCGCCGCCTTCAACCGCTCGAGCAACGCAAGTTCCTCACCCTCGGGCAAGCCGGAAGATGCCAGCTCCGAATTCTCGTAATAGCTATCCGTGCGCACATAATCGCCAAACGCAAACTGCTTGTTTGACCATTCAAAATCAAACGCATAGTTGAGCGCCTCACGCACAGCCACATCTTTAAATAGATCGCGCCGGATATTATAGACAAATCCCTGCATCCCTGCGGGGCGTGAGTTTTCAATCTCTTCTTTGATCAACCGCCCGTCAGCCACCGCCGGAACGTCATACGCCGTCTCCCAAAGCTTGGCTGTGTTCTCAAGCTGCACATCGAACTCTCCGCTGAGGAAAGCTTCCAACGCGACGTTGGAATCACGGTAATAATCGTATCGTATCGTATCGAAATTATAGAAACCCTTAAAGAACGGCAAATCTTTACCCCACCAATTCGGATCACGCACATATTCAATCGATCGCCCGCTATCCACTTTGCCGACTTTATAAGGCCCACTACCCAAAGGAGGCTCAAGTGAAGACTTGTCGAACTCTTTGCCGTCCCAAAAATGCTTGGGCAAAACAACCATCTCCGCAACAATAAGCGGCAGCTCGGCATTCCCCTTCACACGGAAAGTGAATTTAACGCGCCGCTCGCTTTCGGCCACAACGCTTTCAACATCCCCGTAATACGCCTTGAAAAACGGCTGCCCCTTTTCAAGAATGGTATTGAATGTCCACACAACATCCTGCGCCGTGACGGGTTTACCGTCGCTCCACTTCGCTTCCGGGCGTAATGTGAACGCAACCCAGTCACGCTCCGGCCCCACCTCAATGCTTTCGGCCAGAATCCCGTACAGTGTGAACGGCTCATCCCAGCTATTTTGCATCAGGCTTTGATACACAAATCCCGAACGAATGAAGTTCATCCCTGCTGCCGGTGTACCTTTCACGATCAACGGGTTCAAAGAATCGAATGACCCCACAGTCCCCAGCTTGAGCGTGCCGCCTTTGGGGGCATCCGGGTTCACGTAATCCAGATGCGTAAAATCCGGCCCGTATTTCGGCGTGCCGTGCAGCGCAATAGCGTGCTGCGGCCCGGCAGCCTCTTGGGCATAGGAAACAAACGGAAAAACCAAAAGTGTAAATAAAATAAAATATCGCATGTCTTCGTTTTACAAGCCTGGACGAGCAAACGCAAAGCGTAATTTATTAACATAACATTAATAAATATGGGGTTAGAATGGATGCATAAAAACAAAGAGGTGTGAAATGGCAGATGATAAAAGTTTCAACATAGGAGATACAGTTTGCATTGCGCAAAAAGAATCGCGTTTATTTGGCAAAACCGGACAGCTCATAGGAGTTGTTGAAGAGTTTAAAATTGTAGCTTTTGATCCTCCAATAACTTCAGAAGATTTAATAATCACTCAAACCGGAGTTAAAACACATTATCTGGAAAGTCCAGACAGCGACACTTGCAATTCACAGCGACCTGCCGCAAAACCACCACCTCCTCCTATAGGATAGCTTATTGGGCGAGCTTTGTGAAAGTATCTGGATATATTATCACTGTATCCCCGCACAAAAGTGCGGGCCGACAATATTTCCCAGTAATCACCACGCAAAGCCGCTTATGAGATATGTGGGAATATGTGCCTGCTGCTCCAGTAACCGTTCTGTCCCGATATCTTCGGCTTCCTCCCAGTGAATCCCCACCAAATTCATCACGCTATCAATGCCAAAGGCCCTTGCGCCAGCAATGTCGGTGTGAAAACTATCCCCCACGGCGCACAGCCGCGCCTTATCCGGGTGCCCCAGCAAATCATAACACCGCTCATAAACAGGCGCATAAGGCTTACCGTGATAGGTCACACGCCCGCCCATATCCTCGTATATTTTGGCAAAAGTGCCCGCACATTCATGCTGCGTGTTGCCGATATTCACCACCATATCGGGGTTCGCGCAGATCATCGGCAATCCATTATCCGCTGCCACTTGCAGCTGCGCCTTCAACACCTCAACGGCGCTGGCCTCCGTTCCGGGAATAGAGTTCAGGATAAAGCTCGCATCCTCCGGCCCGTTGACGAGATTTAAATCTTGGCCCTCCAAAATCTCACTCACCATCGCCGTGCCGATAAACCAGCAATCATCACCCATCGCATCGCCGCGGCTGCGCAAGGCCTCATAGGTCGCTTCACCGGATGTGACGATATGATCATAAAGATCCCGGCCAATTCCCATGCTCTCCATCTGTGCCGCCGCCCCGCTTGCCCGGCGCGGCGAGTTAGAGAGCAAACACACCCGCTTCCCCGCCGCCCGCAGATGCGTCAGACAATCAAGCGTCCCGGCAAAAGGCCGCAGTCCGTCATGGATTACCCCGAAAATATCCAGGATAAAAGCATCATAATTATCGGAAATCTCACTTAGGCCGGAAAGAAGAGGGGTGCTCATCCCTTCAAAGCCTTCCGCTGGAACTCTGGCTCATAAGCCCCTTGAACATCCGGGCGACCGAATAAAAACCCTTGCCCGTAGTGAATTTCGAAATCGAGCAGCTCACGCATCTCACGCTCCTTTTCAATCTTTTCAACAATAAGACCAATCCCATTGCCTTCAAGCAAGCGTTTATATTTCCAGATCCGGCTACTCTCTTTTTCCGAAGACTTCGCATTCAAAAACATCTGCACCGGCGCCTTCACAAACCGCACATTAAAGCGCTGCAAATCCGGCACATCAATATCCAGACTCATCACGTGATCGAGTGAAAAACGAATGCCGAGCTTGCCCAGCGCACCAACAATCTTCAGATGCGGGATCGGCATCTCCAGAAAGTCCTCGTGACGAATTTCAAACACAAGCCGCGAGGCCAAATCTCTGTTTTTGGGTAAAAACGCCAAAAGCTTCCCCATAAACGCAGGATTCTTTAGTGTCTCACGCGTGATGTTCATAAAAAACGGCGGTGCGTCTTCCATCTGCGCCGTATGCTTGAAGATGCTCAAACACTGATCCAGCAAAAGCGTATCAATATCCGGCATCACGCCGTCTTGCTCCGCGAGGTTTTTATACCGCCCGGCGGGAATATAAACACCGGGCTTGGCGCGCACCCGCGCAAAAATCTCATAAAAGCGCCGTTTGCGCTGGGGTAGGCGGGCTATGGGTTGCAAAAATACATCCACGCGCTGGCTGCTAAGAGCATGACCTAGCAATTCCCCCACCACCATATCGCTCAGCGCATCACCGTCATCGGGCAAAGACTGCACATAGGCGGGAGAAAGCGGCTTTACAATCTGGCCTTTCGACGCACTTAGGGGCCTCACTGCGCGCAAAGCCTCATCACGCGAACGATCCGCCGCGCCGCCCTGCTTTAACGCCTCATAAGTCGTGGCATGGCGCGTCACAGCCGCCGGCCGGCCGCCATCAGCTTTCGGCCCCTCAAAAGGATTGCCGCTGGATTTACGATTCAGGTTTTTGATCTCGTCACTTTGACGTTCAATCATATCCTTGAGCACATCCTGCTGCTCCGCAAATTTTTTGAGCTTAAACTCTATGGCTTGCTCCCAAAATTGTCGTTGCACGCGCTCATGAAAAATCATGATGCCCACGCTTATGAACCCAAAACTCACAATCGCGAGCGGCAGGGATATAAACGACAAAAATGTCACCGCAGCCACGCTCGCAAAAATTCCAAGGGAGAGGAGCGCCTTGCGGGGTATGCGTATTGTGTATGCGCCGGGGTTACGTGCCATTGGTATTTACCCCAACGGCATCAACCCCGACCGCATCACGAATATGCGCATACCCATCTGCTTTTAAATGCCCCAAAAGCCCCTGGTTAATATGTTTTACGACAATTGGGCCTTTATAGATCAGTCCGCTATAGATCTGCACCAGACTGGCCCCGGCTTTGATCTTGGCATAAGCATCATCCGCGCTGGAAATCCCGCCAACGCCAATAATCGGAAGCTTGCCTTCCGTGATCTGATAAAACTGACGAATAACGTTTGTAGCCTTGTCCCTAAGCGGTTTTCCGCTTAATCCCCCCGGCTGCGCAGCAAAGGAGTCCGAAAGCTCCTTGGGGCGCTCCAACGTCGTATTGGTCAGGATAATGCCGTCAATATCGGCCTCCAGCACGCTCATCGCCAACTCTTCAATTTGCGCTTCATCCAGATCAGGCGCAAATTTCACCAAAAGCGGCGGCGGGCTGACGCGGCATGCTTTCGCGCGCGCATCTTTCACCGCCATCAAAAGCTCCAAAAGCGGCTCCCTGCGCTGCAAATCACGTAGCCCCGGCGTATTGGGGGAGGAGATATTGATCGTTAGGTAATCCGCCATCGGCGCCAGCATCTTAATCAGTGTCTCATAATCCTTCACCGGCGTGGTCTGGGTCTTATTCATGCCGATATTAATGCCGACAACACCCGAAGGTCTTTTGCGCCCATTCAGGAAAGCCTCCAGATTGGCTTTAAAGGCGCTCATCCCTTCATTCGGAAAGCCCATGCGGTTAATCACAGCTTCGTTGGGAACATCGCGGAAAATACGCGGCTTCGGATTACCCGCCTGAGGCTTCGGCGTCACTGTCCCCGCTTCCACAAAGCCAAAGCCCATCTTGAAAGACGCGCCAATCACTTCCGCATTCTTATCAAATCCCGCCGATAATCCGACCGGATTGGGGAATTTAAGCCCCCAAAGCGATTGCTCCAACGCGGGATCATGCACGGCCTTCGCCCCCGGCATAACGCCAGCCTTCATCACCCGGAGCGTAAAGCCGTGCGCGGCTTCCGGGTCCATACAAAATAATAACGGACGAATTAGCGGATAAATATCACACATCCTACATTTTTAAGCACATATTCAACCCGATGAACACGGATTTTAAAGTCCCACGCCAAACAATCTGTGTTTATTTACTGGTGCTTGTTTTGGCGTCTTGAGTTTTCATGAAGACAAATCCCACCTTCATATACCCCCAACCGGTGATAAGCGTCAGCGCGGCGGACAGCGCCAGCAACCATTGCCCGGTCTCAAGCATGTACGGCAGCACCGGCGCCAATATCAAAAAACCGAGCGCAAACATCTGACTCGCGGTTTTCCATTTCGCCAGTTTCGTTACCGGCATCTGTATGTTGTGCGGCCCCAGATATTCGCGCAAGCCCGAAACCAGAAACTCACGGAATAAAATCAGCAGCACCGGAATCATCCAAAGCCCTTCAAGCCGCCCAAACCCGCACATGTCTCTAATACACAACTGACACAGCCGACGAAAAGA
>CAYGNI010000067.1:0-10811 GCA_964351195.1 uncultured Micavibrio sp. | reverse complement strand
GTAATCGCTGTAGCCGCCGATGCAGGTTTCGATTTTGCCTGCGCCCTCAAAGGCGATGATGCGTGTGACGATTTGATCAAGAAAGTCGCGGTCGTGCGAGACAACGATCAATGTGCCTTTATATTGTGAGAGGATTTCCTCGAGCATGTCGAGGGTGTCCATATCTAGGTCGTTTGTGGGTTCATCCAGGATCAGGCAGGTTTTAGGATCGGCGAGAATTTTCGCGAGCATGAGGCGGTTTTTCTGGCCGCCGGAGAGCTGCGAGACTTTATCTTGCGCGCGCGCAGGGTCGAACATGAAGTCCTTTAGATAGCCGCAGACATGGCGGGATTTCCCCATGACGTCTATATAATCGCCGCCGCCGGGGGCAAGCGTTTTTTTGAGCGAGTCTGTGGGGTCGAGGTCTTTGCGTTTTTGATCAAAGTATGAAAATTCAAGTTCTTTTTTGGTTTTAACGCGGCCTTGATCGGGTTCAAGTTCGCCCAAAAGGAGTTTGAGGAATGTGGTTTTGCCCGATCCGTTTTTACCCAAGATGCCGATGCGTTCCCCGCGCTGGATGCGCATGGAAAAGCCATTGAGGATTTCGATAGTTTTGCCGTCTTCTTCGAAGCTTTTATGGACGTTGTAAAATTCGGCCACGACTTTGGAGCTTTTATCGAAGTCTTGCGGGGCTTTGACGTTGATTTTGGCGGTGGCACGGCGGTATGCGCTTTCGTCGGCTTTGAGCTTATCACGCATTTCTTTGACCTGCGCAAGGCGGCGGACATTGCGTTTGACGCGGGCCTTGACGCCGCGGCTGGCCCATGCGACTTCGAGCCCTACGGCTTGCTTGCGGTTTTTGAGCTCGCGTTCTTCTTGTTCGAGTAGCATGGTCGACCATTCATCGAAATATTTGAAGCCGCGCGGTGAGACTTTGAGGCCTCCGCGGTCGAGCCAGAAGACCTGATTGGTGATATTGGCTAAAAACGTGCGGTCATGGGAGACACACAATAACGTGCCGCGATAACCGTTGAGGTATTCTTCCAGCCACTCGATAGCCTCGAGGTCGAGGTGGTTTGTCGGCTCATCGAGTAAGAGGATGTCAGGTTCTTCGACCAAGGCTCTGGCGAGGCCTGCGCGGCGGATTTGTCCGCCGGAAAGCCTTGTCATCTGGGCATTGACGTCAAGGTGCAGGGCTTCGGCAACGATGTCGACCTTATAGCCGTGGAGCTCGCGCTCATCGGCTTTGATCTCTTCGAAGATATATTCAAAGACGGTTTGCCCCTCTTTTGGGACGACTTCTTGCTGGAGGTAGCCGATGGTGGTGCCCGGTTCTTCCCAGCGTTCGCCTTCGTCAAGTTCTTGCTCACCGGTGATGATATTCATCAGGGTTGATTTGCCTGCGCCGTTTTTACCCACCAGTGCGATGCGGGCGCGCTCATGGATATTAAAGCTCAGATTTTCGAAAACGGGGGTTTCCGAGTATCGGACCATGGCGTCTTTCACAGATAATAAGAGAGGTGGTGGCATAATGCTGCGTTACATAGCACAAGGTTTTCCCGCTTGAAATAGGAGATTGCGTGTTTATGATATTGAAATGGTTTTAAGTTTCTTTATCTTTTTAGCTGGGTTTTTGTGCATTGGACTGTTGTCGATACGCAAAAAGCAAAATACGGCGGATGATTATTTGCTGGCGGGGCGGAATGTGTCGCCCGCGTTTGTCGGATTATCTGCGGCGGCGTCGACCGCCAGCGGATTTGGCTTTACCGGGATTATCGGGTTTGGCTACATGATGGGCCTTGCGGGATCGTGGTTCATTTTCGGGATTTTATTTGGATCTTTCTTTGCGTTTGCGTTGATCTCGCGGCGGCTGCGGACCTATAGCCATCGTACAAAATGTGTGTCTTACACCGAATTTTTAACATCTGATCTGGGGAAATCGCGCGCGTATTTTCTGGCGCTTCTAGGGGTGATCAGCCTGTTTGCGCTGATTATCTATGCGGCGGCGCAGCTGACGGCGGGCAGCAAAGCGATGCATGTTTTGCTGGGGTGGGAGTATTCGTATGGCATTGTCATCGGGGCGTTGATTGTTTTGCTGTATTGTTTTGCGGGCGGTATTCGCGCATCAATCTGGACGGATGCGGCGCAGATTATCGTCATGTTTGGCGCGATGCTGATTCTGGCGATTGTCTCTCTTAACACCATTGGCGGGTTCGGCGGATTGATGGACAAGCTGGAGGCGATTGACCCGAATTTGGTCACGCTGTTTCCCGTTGATAATCCGTTTGGGCCTGCGTTGTTTATTTTGGGATGGCTGAGCTTGGGCTTTAGCTTCATTGGCTTTCCGCATGTGATGGCACGGTTTATGGCGCTCAAGAGCCCGAAAGAAACCAAGCGGGCGATTGCGTGGTTTGAGGGGTCTTATGCGTGTTTTTACATCACGGCGTATATTGTGGCGATGTGTACGCGCGTACTTTTGCCCGAGGCTTCGGATTTTGATACCGAGCTGGCTTTGCCCAAATTGGCGCAGGAGATGCTGCCCGAGGTTTTGGTCGGCGTTATCTTTGCGGGGATTTTTGCGGCAACAATTTCAACGGCGGATTCTTTGATTTTGAGCTGCACGGCTGTGTTATCCCGGGATATGGGAATTTTTGGGAAATATAAAAATTCCTATCGGTTCTTAAAAATCTGTACATTAGCAGCCACGGTGGTGGCGTGTTTTATTGCGATTTATGCCTCCAAGAGCGTGTTTGATATGGTGCTTTTGGCAATTACCGTGATGGCCTGCGGGTTTACGCCGTTGTTGATCCTGCGCTGTTTCAAAGTGCAAACACATCCTCTGGTCCTGCTCTTAACCATTATCAGCGGTCTGAGTGTAGGGCTTGCATGGCGCACGCTGGGGTATAATGTACATGTGTATGAAGCATTCCCCGGTATTGTTGCGGCGTTTGTTGTTTTTGGGATTGGCTTTGTCCTTCAAAAAGCCGTAAATAGATAGTCTAAGTTTTTTTAAGTTTTTCACGCAAGGACCTTTATATTATGAGCGAACAGCAACGTATCCGCGAAAAGCTGCGACTGGCGTCTTCTACGATTTATGAAATTATTGCACGCGAGGGTGGTGCGGAGCTGGCGCGCTCGCTTCCCGCACTTGCATGGTCGGGGCTGGCGGCGGGCTTCGCGATCAGCTTTTCGATGCTCAGCGTGGCGTATATCAGAATGCATTTGCCCGAAGATATGGCCGCGGCGCATTTGGTTGAGGCGATAGGATACACATTCGGATTTCTTATCGTGATTATGGGGCGGCTACAGTTGTTTACCGAGAATACGATTACGGTCATGCTGCCGTTGTTTGAAAACCCGCTTTTGCGTAATATCTCACGGACGTTCAAGCTGTGGGGTGTTGTGTTTGCCGCGAATGTGGTTGGGACATTTATTGTCGCGCTTTTGATCACGAAATTCGGATTTGCGACAGGGGCACAGCTGGATGCGATCATTGAGGTGAGCAAGCATGCGGTGATGAAGGAGCCGATGCAGGTTTTCATCATGGGTATTCCGGCCGGGTTTTTGATTGCGGCGCTTGTGTGGATGTTGCCGAGCGCGGAGAATAACGAATTTTTCGTGATTTTTCTAATGACGTATTTGATTGCGCTGGGCGGCTTTAGCCACGTTGTGGCGGGCTCTGCGGAGGCGTTTACGCTGATGCTGAGTGATTATATTAGCGTTGCGGATGCATGGACGTATATTGCCATGGCCGGTCTTGGGAACATTATCGGCGGAACGGGCTTGTTCTCCTTGCTTGCCTATGCGCAGGTGAAGAACGAGATTTAATCATTGACATAATTATAATTCTTCTTTTAAAAAGGTCACATGACAACCGTAGCCTTTGGAGAAAGAAGCTCATGTTTTGCCGCTTTTGTAAAAGCCCGGCTTGCGAATCCTCATCTTGAGATTGAGCTTGTGGATTTTGATGAGCTCAACCTTGAGGTTCCCGCTTACCGGCACACAAACCCTAACGGCATGCCCGGAGGCTGGGTAGCGCTTAACACAACGAGCGTCCACCCGGAATGCCAAATTGATAGCGGCGCACTCGTGTATGAAAACGCATCCATCGGCAAGAATGTGCGCTTGATGGATGGATCAGTTGTAAAGGGCGAAGCGAAAGTATCCGGTGCTCTGATTTTAGGAGAACGAGTCACGTTTGAGGGCTTTGCCACTTGTAGAATTAAACCGCAGGTGAGACATCCTGCTTATATAGGACATCATCCTTTTAATTTTCCCAAAATGATCATAGAAAATGGTGAATTTACAGACTCGGATACTCCCCGCCTTTCTGAAATCAAATGTGCCAAACACCCTGTTATCAAGCGATTTAGAGAAGGTGTTTATATTGTTACTATTGTCTCGACAGACAGCATGGTTATTGTATCGAAAAACAACAGGGGATATGGGCTTATTGCTGATTTTCATGATGACATGAAGGGGCATGCTAGCCCTACCGGGAAAGAAAGCCTATCTTGGAATCCAAACCGCTTTCAAACAGCCGTCATTCCCAAACGCGTAATCGAAAAGTTTCCCGAACTTCTTGACCAAGAAGTTCGTCGGCTTCTTGAAACTGATCAGTTGAAGCGCATCGTAAATCCGGGTCCTTCTTGGGCCCAGGGATGGGGACGATGGGGAGAGAGCACTGCACTAACGGCTGAACTTTAGGCGGAGCATGAGGCGGTGGTTGGTGTAATCCTGCGTAGCTATGTTTGAATCGCGGTCTGCGTAATCATAGCGCAGAAGCGTATCGAGGCCGCGGCGCGGCTTATAGCCAATTTCTGCGCCAGCGCGGATGATGTCGTCATCGCGGGTAGCGCCCACGTAATCATCATAAGCATAGCCGATATCAGCCCCACCGATGATATTTTCCCGAAAGGCATGTTGAAGCTCGAGAGAGCTTTGGGTGCGGACATAGCCCGAGATTCCCGCGCTTGTGGTTTCAAAGACTTCGCGGTTCAGGTTTGCGATGACGGATGTTAATGCGCTGGGGTTCCAGAGTAGTGATGCGCCGAAATCGGGCGTCGAGACGTCTTTGAGGCCAGCGCCGTAGTTCTGGGCAATATACCCGCCATAGAGATCGCCTTTGAGTTTGCCGGTGATGGTGTGGGACAGGCCAGCGCGCAGGCGGTAGCCATCGGATGAGCGGTCTGTGGTTGCTGCGCGATCGTAATCGCGGTCGTCGTAGAGGGCCTGCGTGAAGATTTCGGTGCCGGGGGCGAATTCGTAGGCAAGCTTAATCCCGGCTTCTTTTTGCAGGCGGTCGCGGAAATCATTGTCGATGGGCGTGTTGCCTGTCGCGTTGTCTTTGAAGTCGAGATTCTCCACGGCGGTGTGAAGGTAGAGTTTGAGCCGTGCCAATGCGCGGGTAAAGCCAAGCCGGGCTTTGAGTACGTCGATTTCGGTGGGTTCATCGCCGCCCACATCGTTGGGAGAGCTGCGGTCTTCATGGGTGCGGTTATAGGACAACTTAGCGTCGAAAAAGGTTTTGTGTGTGATGTCGTATCGCCCGGAAAGTGCGGCGGTATAATCTTCGAAATTCTCATCTGCGTTATCGGCGTAAAGGCCGATAGCGGCGTTGGCTTCGAGGCTTGCAGCATGGCGGTCCCAATTGGATTTGGCCTCAAAGCCCGGTTTGAGTGTGGTAATAAAATCGCTTTCCTCGTTGGTCGCAGCGGCGAAAATATTGTTATTGTATTCTTCTTCCAGCGCGATGGAGGGGTGGAGAAGAAAGCTGCCCGCCTTAATGCCCAGCGGCGCAAAAGGTTGGAGCGGTTTTTCCTTCACGCTTATAACATCGCCTGCATAAGCAATCGGCGATGCCGCGATGAGCATTGTGGTTATGATGATGCGTTTGAGCATATACGAGAGGGCCTCTCATAGGACTTTTCACACAATGGTATGGTGAGTCTGCGGGGCTTCGCAATTTTTACGCGGTTTTTTGCGCGCGTTTCATGTGGGTATGCGCGCGGGCCAGCGGCAGAAGGGATTGATAGCTGTCGCGCATGAGATAGCCGATGGTCAGGCCGGACAGGATGCCAGCGCAGTTGAAGACGATGTCCATGACTTCCTGATTGCGGCCGGGGATGAATTCCTGCGCCAGTTCGATGCCGATGCCGACGGAGAATAATCCGATGAGCGCGGCGATGATGGCGGATGGTTTTTGAAATGTCATGACGGGCCAAAGCATGAGGATACAGAAAACAGTGAGGTGAAGCATTTTGTCCGCGCCTTCATTCGTGGCCATGAGATTCGGTACAAGCGCCAAAGCGGCGATGGCGCACAAACACAAGAACCAGAGGGCGAGGAATGCGAATTTCATGATTTTATGATGCCGTAAGTTGCCTGATTTTTCGAGTGTTAAAGAAAAATTGTTCATAGGTTGTTTGGGCGCGTGGCTATTGATTGATTCCATACGGGGGCATGCATATCCTTTAAGGGTACAGTTTTCAAAGGCTTGCACGTGCCGCATATTCGTTTTTCACTGCTGGCTACTGCGTTTTTCCTTATCGTGTTTTTGGGCGGTTGCCAAAACGCGCCCTCTTTCACGTCTGAAGCGCCCCCTTCTCCTCAACACAGTTTCGAAAAACCCGGCATGGCGTTGCATCCCGGGGATAGTCTGATGATTACGGTGCTGGGGGATGAAGATGTCAGCGGCGCGTATGAGGTTAGTCCACAAGGGTTTATCACGATGCCGTTGATTGGGGATGTGCAGGCGCAGGGGCTGACGCCTGCGGGATTGCAGTCTTCACTGGCGGCGAAGCTGAGCGAAGGGTTTTTAGTGGACCCGCAGGTCAGCGTGGAGATGACGAGTTTGCGTCCGTTTTATATTCTGGGTGAGGTGAAGAATCCCGGCAGTTATCCGGCGGCGGCGGATATGGATGTGTTTAAGGCGATTGCGAGTGCGGGCGGGCTTACGCCCAGAGCCGTGGACGGGTCTTATCTGATTTACAGGGGCGTGGGCGCAGGGCGCATGGAGATTGCGGCGGGGGATGAGACGCTTGTCTTTCCCGGCGATTCCATAAAGGTGAAGGAGCGGTTCTTTTAGATGAACAAAGATACGCAGCATCCGCAATCCTATGAAGAGCTTGCCCGGCAAGAGCACATTGCGCTGGCGTTTGATCCACTGCAGGTCGTGGATATTTTTGTGAAGCGCTTTAAGATGATTGTCGCGCTGACGCTGCTTTTTACGATTTTGGGGGCGACGTATTTGTCGTTTCAAAAGCCGTATTATACGGCGAGTGCGCTGATCCAGATTAATACGCCGGATACGGCGGCGATGCCGCAAGAAGCCGCCAAGCTACGCAAGGATGATCAGGCGGCGCTTTTGTCCGAGCTGGATATCCTCAAATCGCCGACGCTGACGCAGCGGGTGATTGAGAAGCTGTCTTTGGATCAAAAGGAAGAGTTTAACCCAACGCAAGCGCCATTTTACAAAGTCGATATTGCGCGCAAAGCGTTTGAGGATTTTGTTGATTCCAAGGGGCAAAAGAATGCGGCGCCTGAAAGTGCGGAAGCGATGCGGGTGCGGATTAATCAAGCCGTAAGGGAGCGGCTTGAGTTGCGCAAAGATCCTTTGTCCTACACGGTGCGGCTTTCGTTTACATCGGAAGACGCGGCGCGAGCGAAGAACATCGTGAACGCCTATGCGCATGAATATATCCGCTATCAGATTGAAACGCAGGAGCAGGAAAACCGGCAGGCCAGTGCGTGGCTGGCGCAGCGGGTGGAGGCTTTGCGGCGTGATGTGATCACCAGCGAGAGCGCCGTGCAGCGCTATCGTAGCGAGAATCAGTTGGCGCAGTTGAATGGAATGACGCTTGATAATCGGCAGCTTTCGGAGCTTAGTACGCAGCTTATTACGGCGCGCGGGGCGGCGGCGCAGGCGCATGCGAAGCTGGAGGGGGCACAAAATGCGGAAAGCGCGCCGGCGGTTTTGGGATCGACACTGATCAGCCGTTTGCGTGAACAAGAGGCGGCGCTGGTGCAAAAGCGATCCGAGCTCAGCACGCAGTTCGGGCCGAAACATCCAAAGATGGCGGGGATTAACAGCGAGATCAGCGATCTGCGCGCCACGATCAAAACGGAGATCAATAAGGTTATCGCCAGTTTGAAGAGCGATGCGCAGGTAGCGGATGCGCGGGTGGATGATCTGGTGCGTGAGATTGAGTTTGTGCGCAGCAAGGTGAGCACAGCGGCGCAGCGCGAAACGCAGCTTCAGGAATTGCAACGCACGGCGGATGTAAACCGCGGGCTTTATGAAAGCTTCCTTACGCGCCTTAAGGAAACCGGGGAAGCGGTGAATTTGCAGCAGAGCAATGCCAAGATTATCGCCCCTGCCCTTTTGCCTTTGGCGCCTTCGAAGCCGAATAAGAAGCTTATTCTGGCGTTGTTTGTGGCGTTTGGGGCGTGTCTTGGGGGATTGCTGGCGCTGGTGTTGGAGTATTTCAGTCAGGGATTTTCCACGCCCGGGCAGGCCGAAGACAAGCTTGGCGTTTATAATATCGGCATGGTGCCTGAGCTGCGTAATACTTATGCGATGAAGACGCTGGCGGATTTGGCGTTGGAAAGCTCGGGGTCGATTTATACCGAGGCATTGAAGCGTATTTTGGCGAGTTTGCAATTTGCGCATCGTCATGAGGAGCCTGCGCGATCTATCATGATGACGTCGTCCCTGCCCCAGGAAGGTAAGGGGTGGCTGACGGCGGCTTTGGCGCGGGTGATGGCGCAATCGGGCAAGAAGGTTTTGCTGATCGATTGTGATTTGCGGCGGCGGAGTATTGCCGATTTGTTTGATGCGCGGCCCGTCTTTACGCTCAATGATTATCTCAGCGGAGAGCAGGATTTGCAGGATGTCATTTGTGAGGATGAAAAAAGCGGGCTGGCGTTTATCGGCTCTGTGCCGCTGAGGGGGCCTGTGCAGCCTTTGCTGGAATCCACGAAGATTAAGGCGCTTATGGATTATGCGCATGCGCAATATGATATGGTGTTTATTGATGCGCCGCCTGTTATTGGCTTATCGGATACTTTGTTTTTGGCGCAGCTGGTTGATAAAACGGTGTTTGTGATTCAAGCTGTGAAAACGCCGCGCCGTGTTGTGATGAATGCGCTGCAGATTTTGGAGCGCGCGCATGTGGGTGTGGCGGGCACGGTTTTGTCGCGGGTAGATTTGGAAGAGTATAAGAAGCATGAATTTGGTAATCGATCCTTTCAGCAAAAATACAGTGCTTATTATCAAGACCTGCGCACGGGGCGGTTTGCGGATAAAATCCTTCCTTTTAAAAAGCGGGCGTAGCGCATCATGAAGATTGTTCATGTGAGCGAGGCCTGGGTTGGCGGAATTTCGAGCGTTGTGAGCTCTTTGATGAAGCGGCAGATCGCATCGGGGCATGTGGTGACGCTTTTATATTCGCCGACAATGGCCCATAAGGGGTTTGACCGCGCTTTGTTTGAAGCGCTGGGGGTGCGGTGCGTAGCCTATGAGAGCACGCGTCATCCATTGAAAGTTTTATCCTGCGCGCGGCGCGTGCGGGATATATTGCGTGGGATTGGTCCCGATATCGTCCATTTGCATAGCAGCTTTCCCGGGTTTTACGGGCGGATTTTGAAGCCTGAATTTCCCGTTGTGTATTGCGCGCATGGGTGGTCCTTTGTTGAGGAAGACGGCGCATTTAAACGGTTTTTGTATCGGGCGGTTGAGCGGTTTTTGGCGCGGCGCTGTGATGCGATCATCAATGTTTCGGCGCGTGAGAAGCGTGCGGCAGAGAGCGCAGGGATTGATCCCGCGCGCATGCATGTGGTTTTGAACGGGGTGGAGGATGTGCGTGCGCCCTTGCCGGAGATTGAATTTGAGCCTGCTACAGGCGCGGTAAACCTTTTGTATATCGGGCGGCTGGATCCGAAAAAGGGGTTTGATCTTTTGTATGATTATTTTAAGCAGCACCGGCCCAAAGGTGTTCATTTGAGTGTGATTGGTGAAGCAGCGCGCAGCCGCACTCGGTATTTCAACGACGCCAGTTTGGATGTGCAGTTTTTGGGGTGGGTCGATGCGGCGCTGATGGATGCTTATATCCAGAAATGTGATGCGGTGATTGTGCCCTCGCGGCATGAGGCGTTCGGGCTTGTTGTTTTGGAGGCCATGCGAAATGGCGTTCCTGCGATTGTCGCGCGGGGCACGGCTATGCCTGAAATCGTACAGGACGGTGTGAGCGGGTATGTATTTGATGTCCATGCCATAGAGCAAGAGATGCCGCGTATTTTGGCGCAGATGGATAAGGTGAAGCTGGCGGAGATGGGGCGCAATGCGCGTTTTACCTATGAGAAACGGTTTACAGCCAAGCGGATGGTTGATGAGGTGATGGGTATTTATAAGAGCGTTTTGTAGACGCGTGCAAGATTTGCGTGCAGAGCCGTTAAAGAGAAATTGTCTTTGGCGTTTTGGATGGCGGCGGCGCTGATCGATTCATAAAGCGTCTGGTTTTCCATCAGGCGTTTCAAGGCGGCGGTGAAGGCGTGTTCATCTTTGACCAGAAACCCGTTCACGCCGTCTTTGAGCATATAACGCAAGCCACCGGCGGGATAGCCGAGGACGGGGATGCCGAAGGCGCTGGCCTCCATGCAAGAACGCGGCAACGGATCGGGCGTTACGGAGCTTACGACATTCACATCCAGCCTTGCGTAAATTTCCTGATAGGTGTCTTTGCGGCCTTCAAAGGTGATGATCTCTGTCAGGTTTTTATCTGCGACCATTTGGCGGCAGCGCGCTTCGTATTCGGGTTCGTCGGGTGCGGCTT
>CAYGNI010000066.1:0-10888 GCA_964351195.1 uncultured Micavibrio sp. | reverse complement strand
TAGATTTTTTTATCTAAAAGTATGCGTCTGATTTTGTGAGATAATTTTGCTGTGGTGTAGATCACTGCGATCACTATCAAAAAATTGGGTGGGTAGATAATTTCAAAACGCTTTGGAAGCCATTGTGGTTTCAATGTGCGCAAAGCGGGAATCAGAATTCCTCCGACAATGATACCGATTTCGAGTAGCAGGCGCGGCTTTTGGTTAAGCCATTTGGATGTATTGTGAAGATTGGTTTCATTTTGATAGTTGAGGTCTTTGAGGTTTTCCGGTGTTGACCATTGGAAGATCCACTGGCCCCAGCTGATTTCCTCAATCGCGACATAGGCACTGCCGATTGCGGCCGCTGTGATCCATGCTGTGAGCCATGGGTTTTTCTTGCGGTTCATGGATTTTAATGTACGGATGGCGAGCACAAAAACGCCGAGCATAAAGCCGAATTGCAACCATTCGTGCAGGCCGTTTTCACTGTGAAACGCCTTCACCGCTTCGGCAGGGAAGATGATTTCCGCGGCGAGTTGCCCTGCCATCCACAGGATCGGTAGCCAAAGCCAAAACAAGGGATGGATGCCGTATGGATTTTGGTATGAAAGAGCGTTTTTGATTGAATTTAATGATTTCATTCAGCGCTTTCGTCGTCAGCTTCTTCAGGGTTATTTGCAGGAACCATATCTACTTTCTGTATTTTTAATATGGTTGCAACCTTTTTGGAAATATCTTCGAAGCTAAAAGGCTTACGGATGTAGCCAGTGACTTTGTTTTCTTTGGCGGCGGTAACAGATTCGTGGTCCGAACGCGCGGTGACCATGAGAAACGGCATCTCAGGATGAATTTGGCGGACTTCTCTTAAGAACTCGATGCCTGTTTTGTGGGGCATGTTCCAATCGCAAATGATAAGGCTGATTGTTTCGTCTTGGCCGTTTTCCTCGCGTTCGCTAAGTTCGTCAAGTTTAGCAAGGGCTTTTTGACCGTCGCTAGCCTCGTGGATGTTGGTGATGCCGATTTCCTGAAGCATTGCTTTAATGCTCATGCGCACGTTTTGATCATCTTCTACGAGCAGAACACCTATTTCGTTGAGTTTTATACTCATTGTTTAGTTCGCTTTCTCAGTTTGCTTGGTGGGTAAGTATATGCGGAAGGTTGTTCCTGTGCCCGGGGCGCTTTCAACATCAATGTCCCCGCCGTGATGCGCAATGAATCCGTGAACAGCCGAAAGGCCCAGGCCAGTGCCTTCGCTGGGGTCTTTTGTAGAAAAAAACGGATTGAAAATTTGGTTTTGGGTCTCTTGGTCCATACCGTGCCCTGTATCGGTTACAGTGATTTGAACGCAGGGGTCGTCTTTGGTGTGAGGCATAATACCCTTTGCAATATTAATTGTGATTGTGCCTTTTTCGTTCATTGCGGCGGCGGCATTTTTGAACAGATTGATGAAGATTTGTGCCAGCTCTGTTTCATTACAGTGGATGGTAATTTGTCCCAGTTCGTCTTCTCTTTCAAATGTGGATTCGAAGATTATTTGTGAGGGCATCATGCTTTGTGCAAATTCAATGGCGTTTAAAAGTACACTCAGTGCAAAATGATCTATCAGCTCAGAATCTTTGTTTTGGGAAAAAAACAGGACGTTTTGAATGATTTGTTGGGCGTGCCTGGTGCTGTTTAGGATGATTTCCATGTACTCTACATGTTTTTGGCATTTCTTTGCCCTGAGTTCTTTGAGAACGAATTCTCCGAGGCCCGTTGTCGGTTGCAGGGCGTTGTTTACTTCGTGGGCAAGCCCGGCAGAAAGATGTCCAAGAGCCGTAAGTTTTTCTCCCTGAGCTTCACGGGCGCCATGTTGTTTGATTTGCGCGTTAGCCTCAGCCAGTTCTTTGGCAAGGCTTCGCATGATGAAATAATGGCGCATGGCGAGTATTGTGCCGGCGGCTAGAATAGCGATGAAAATTGCAAAAATTTCATCGATTTCCCAATCCTCATGCGCGCGCGTATATTCATACCACCTGTCAAACACATCAAATTTTACAATCCCGATAGCCAGAACGGCGCATATGAGACTTGCTCCAATAAACTCGGTCCTAAAGGCTTTCTGATGCTCTCTATAAGGCATGGTTGTCTCATAACCGTTGGCGGGGGTTCGCAATGCGTCTTATGGTTGCCGCGAATTATTCGCATCTAATATACGCGATGAGGCTAGTTTTTGCGAAAGGTTTTTTCGTAGGTGTTTCTATCGAAACCCACGAGGATTGTGTTGTTTGTCACGAGAACGGGGCGTTTGATGATGGAGGGGTTTTCATTGGCAATTTCGATGGCTTTGGCCTCGTTCATTGTTTCTTTTACCGTGGGGGGTAATTGCCGCCAGGTTGTACCGCGCCGGTTGATAACGTTTTCCCATCCATGCGCGGCGATGGCGTCTTTGAGAACGGATTCGTTGAGGCCTTGTTTTTTATAGTCGTGGAATTCGTAGTCTACACCATGGTCATCCAGCCATGCGAAGGCTTTCTTCATCGTGTCGCAATTTTTGATGCCGTAGATTACGGGTTTTTTTGAATGTGTCATGGGATTATCATAGTGTGATGGAATGGGTTGTCTATATTTTAGAATGCGCGGATGGGAGCCTGTATACAGGCATCACCAATGATTTAGATGCGCGTGTGTGTGCGCATACGGATGGGGCGGGTGCGAAATATACGCGTGGACGCGGGCCGTTTGTTGTGCGGCATACGGAAAGTTTTGTCACGCGCAGCGAAGCTTCAAAGCGGGAGCTGGCGATTAAGAAATTGGCGCGCGCGGATAAGCAAAAGCTGTTTGCGGCTTAACCCGCTACTACATTCACGATTTTGCCGGGGACGTAGATGAATTTGCGGATTTGTTTGCCGTCCATGGCGCGCTGGACATTGTCCTGGGCGAGGGCGGCTTCGCGGGCGGTGTCTTCGTTCGCGTCCGGGGCGATGTCGATTTTGGCGCGCATTTTACCGTTGACCTGCACACCGATGGTGACGGTGTCTTGGACCAACAATGTTTCATCGGCGGCGGGCCAGGGTTCCTCGACCATCAATGTTGTGTGGCCCAGCTGTGCCCAAAGCTCTTCGGCCAGATGCGGCATCATCGGATTTATGAGTTTTACAAATATTTCCCAAGCCTCTCTTAAAGCCCACGCATGAGTTTCATCTCTTACTGGCGCGCTGGCATTAATGCCGTTTGCAAGGGTCCTTATGTTCGCTACAGCTTTATTCATTTGGAATTCTTCTATGTCTTTGGCCACGGTTTTGATTGTGAGATGCGCGTGCTTTCTTATTTCTTCTGCGTGCTTAGAAAACTCAGGAGGTATTTTTGTATTTTTATCGGCCAGTGTGTCTTTTATGTCATTCAAGTTTTTGTAGAGTTTATTGATGAATTTCCATGCACCTTCGATGCCGGCTTCTGTCCATTCCAAATCGCGTTCGGGCGGGGAGTCTGACAGGATGAACAGGCGCGCGGCGTCTGCGCCATAGCTGTCCAAGATATCTTCGGGGTCGACGACATTCTTTTTAGATTTTGACATTTTGATCGACGGGCCGCGTTTGGCGATTATATTTCCGTTTAAATCTTTGAATTCCAGTATGACATTTGCTTTTGGTATAATTTTGTCGCTTTTATCTGTTTTGGTATAGATATCAACTGTTCCGTTATGGTCCGCTTTGTTTATTAACGCTTGAAATTCTTTTGGAAACAGCCATTTGCCGTTTTCGTCCTGATAGGTTTCATGCGTGACCATGCCTTGGGTGAAGAGGCCAAGGAAAGGCTCGTCGCAGCTCACATAACCGCAGGTTTTCATCGCGCGGGTGAAAAAGCGCGCATAAAGAAGGTGCAGCACGGCGTGCTCTACGCCGCCGATATATTGCTCGACCGGCATCCAGTAATTGGTTTTATCCTTAGCCGCGGGCAGGGTTTCATTATGCGGGTCGCAGAAGCGGAATTGGTACCAGCTGCTTTCGAAAAATGTATCGAAAGTGTCGGTCTCGCGCTGCGCGTCTTTGCCGCATTTCGGGCAGGATGCGTCTTTCCATGTCGGATGATGGACCAGTGGGTTGCCGGGTTTGTCGAAGCTGACATCTTCGGGCAATGTTACGGGCAGCTGGTCCTCAGGCACCGGCACGGGGCCGCAATCCTCGCAATAAATGATGGGAATGGGGCAGCCCCAGTAACGCTGGCGGGAAATACCCCAATCGCGCAGGCGGTATTGCGTCGTGCCTTCGCCGATTTTTGCTTTTTCGCATTTCTCGATGGTTTGTTTCTTCGCTTCTTCAATGGTCGCGCCGTTGAGGAAATCGGAATTGATGAGTGTGCCGGGGCCTGAATAGGCTTCTTTTGCGATATCGGCGTCGTCATGGTCGATGACTTGTTTAATCGGCAGGCCGTATTTCGTGGCGAAATCAAAGTCACGCTGGTCGTGTGCGGGCACACCGTAAATCGCGCCCGTGCCGTAATCCATGAGGATGAAATTGGCGATATAGAGCGGGAGTTGCACGTCCTCTAAAAACGGATGCTGCACGGTGTAGCCTGTGTCAAAGCCCAGCTTTTCTGCTTGCTCAATCGCGGCTTCGGAGGTGCCGATGGCCTGGCATTTTTTGATGAAATCCGCATAGCCGTCTTTATCACTGGCGAGCGTTTGCGACAGTGGGTGGTCGGGGGCAATCGCGGCAAAGCTTGCACCGAAAATCGTATCCGGACGAGTTGTAAAGATTTTCAGTTTTTCATCGTGACCGACAATATCCAGCGTCAAATGCAGGCCTTGGGATTTGCCGATCCAGTTTTCCTGCATGATGCGGACTTTTTCGGGCCAGCGGTCAAGGGTTTTCAAACCATCCAGCAAATCATCGGCATAGTCGGTGATTTTAAGGAACCATTGATTGAGCTTGCGGCGCTCAACGGGCGCGCCGGTGCGCCAGCCTTTGCCGTCGACGACTTGCTCGTTGGCGAGAACGGTATTATCGACGGGGTCCCAGTTCACAACGGATTCCTTGCGGTACGCGATGCCTTTTTCCAAGAAATCCAGGAACATTTTTTGCTCGTGGCGGTAATATTCGGGCAGGCAGGTTGTAATTTCCCGCTCCCAATCTACAGCGAGACCCATGGATTTGAGCTGTTCACGCATTTCTGCGGTGTTTTCCAGCGTCCATTTTGCGGGGTGGACGCCGCGCTCTATGGCTGCGTTTTCTGCGGGCAGGCCGAACGCGTCCCAGCCCATGGGGCGCAGCACGTTATAACCGCTGGCTGTACGATAGCGCGCAACAACATCGCCCAGCGTGTAATTGCGCACATGTCCGACATGGATACGGCCGCTGGGGTAGGGGAACATTTCCAGGACGTAGTATTTGTCTTTTTTGGAACCTTCGGTTGCTTTAAAGCAGCCCGCGCGCTCCCACCGGGCGCGCCATTTGCTTTCACATTCCTTGGTGTTGTAACGCTCAGTTGTCATGTATTCTTATGCCTTCTTTATATAGCCGAAGTCATATTTCAGATAACGGGCGCAAATGTCATCAAAAAACTTTGTGTCGTCTTCGCTAAACCAATCATCGGCGTTGCGTTTTTCGATATTTACGGTTTTTTCGAATTGGGATTCTGATGTATCGAGTTTTTTGCGCATTTCTTCTTTAGAAGATTTTTTGATGGCAGTTTCAAGGATGGCATCATCAATACCATTCATGCCAATCCAAGTGCAGAGATGTTTAAGATGGGTGTGCGTATCGCTCATTAAGTCTTCATATTTTATCATATGGACGCGTTTCGGATCTGCTTGTTGCGCGGCCCCCCAAGCATTGAAGAATCGGATAAAGCCCCAGAGATCTTCCAGGCGCAGGCGCTTTGAAATGTCACACCGTAAGTATTCTGAAAAGCTTACATCGTCCTTGCCATATTTTGTGTCGATATATTCGCCTTTTGATTTTTCGTAGGTGGCGACGAGCAAATCTTTTGGGTTGCGGACAATAAAAACACAGCGCGGGGTTTTCATCACATCATTGATGGCGGGAAAACGCATCAAATAATGCGGGTGGCTGTGGGTGATAGCGATTTGCGGGATGTCTTTATGCATTGGCGGGTTTTTGGGGTGGCCAATAATGGAATCATCGCGGATATGCGCAGGTTCGGGTAAATTGTAAATCTCCGCCAAAACATGGCTGAGCATGTATTTGACCCAATGGGTGCCACAGTGTTTGGCCGTGGCGATATGCGCATCAAAATGGTTATGCTTGATGACGCTTGGATTGAACATCTGCCGATTGAAAGATAGCAGGTTCATGTACAGATCGCTGGTCAGCGAGTGTGTTTTTGGGTGTGCGGTGTTCATAACAACTGTTGCGCGGTTTTTATTCTTCGACATCGCCGATTTGCGCAACGCGGAGTTGGCGCGCGCGCGTCAGGATTGTGTCTTCGAGCTGACGGGCCGTATCGTCTGTAATGTCTGCATCAGCCCATGAGCTTCCACGTTTGATTTGCTTAAATGCACGCACGCGAACGCCGTCGGAACGCAGCTCGCGCGTCAGGATGAAAACATTGATTTTAAAGCGTTCATCGTCGACTTCGGGCGGTGTGTACCAATCGGTGAGGATGACGCCGCCGAATGGGTCTGCGCTGGCCAGCGGCATGAAAGAGACCGTATCCAAAGAGGCGCGCCACAAGAAGCTATTGACGGCAATACCGTTTGATCCGTTGCCTTCGCCTTCATCGCGCTTGCCGCCAAAGATGCTGAGGCCGTCTTTGCCGAAGATGCTCTCGCGTTCACCGTAGATATCCTCGCCGGTTGTTGTTCTTTCGTAGCCGGACGGATATTTGGCTTCGGTTTGAATGCTGCCTTTTTCGCAGGCGCCAATCAACAAGACGGCGGCTACAAGCGCGGCAAGCGATAAGAAAGTCTTTGATCTTGAACGCATATTAGGGGTCTCTTCTTTCAATATTATTTGTTGTTTCTTTATCTATCATGCAGGATGCCCGATCTCAAGCCTGTAGTGAGGACTTTCACTGTATATAAGGTTTTGCGCTGCAAAAAACATGTGTTGCAAAAGTGCCACAGGCGGAGAAAAAATTTTTGTTTCGTTTGCAGCTTTGTTGAATCAGGCACGGGATTCAGGCTTATTTAGGGTGTCTTTAGCGATAAAGGCACTTTCTTAAACTATTATCATCAATTTTATTGGAGGAATGATAATGAAAAAACTACTTTTGACGACAGCTGCATGTGGTCTGGCTTTTGCCGCTACTCCAGCAGCCGCTCAGGTTCAACTTGAAGTTGGCGGTTATTTCAAAGGCTACGGCGCGTACGTAGATCAAGATGAAGCGACTGGTACTGAAGTTAACGACTTCGACATCATCCGTGACACAGAAATCCATTTCGGTGGCGAAACAACTTTGGACAATGGTCTGACAGTTGGTTTCCACACTGAGCTTTTGGCTGATCCAGCAGCAGCTGCTAATGACTCGTTCGATGTTGACGAATCTTACGCTTATTTCTCAGGTAGCTGGGGTCGCGTAAACTTCGGTGCTGAAGACGGTGCTGCTTACTTGCTTCAAGTTGCTGCTCCTTCTGCAGACTCAAACATCGACGGTATCCGTCAATTCGTACAGCCTGTTAGCTATACAGGAGCTGGTATTGCCGGTTCTACTCTTACAGAACTGACAACAGATGGTCTTGACTACGATATGGACCCATCAGCTAAGTCTGATAAATTCACTTACTTGTCACCTATTTTCAGTGGTTTCCAAGTTGGTGCGTCTTTCTCACCTGACACAGACGGTGCGGATGACCTTGAAGGTATCGGCCTGGATGACGCTGATGACACAATTGGCGCGACATACGAGATTGCTGCTCGTTATGAAGGTCAGTTCAACAATGTTGGCGTGATCGCTGGTGCTGGTTACTCACATGGTGACCAAGAAGACGACACAAACGGAACAGGTTTGACGGATGACCGTGAAGCATGGAACGTTGGTCTTGACCTTGATGTCGGTCCTTTCGGTATTGGTGCTGTTTACACAGAAGACAACCAAGCCCTTGATGGCACAGGCTTTGATGATGAAGAGACTTGGGTAGTTGGCGTTGACTACACAACAGGTCCTTTCAAACTCGGTGCATCTTACCTGAATGTTGACAACTTTGACGGTGTTGAAGATGACGAAGCTGAGCGTTACTCAGGTGGTGTCGTATACACATACGGTCCTGGTATGACATTCCGTGGTTCTATCGGTTATCTTGATACTGATGACATCATTGCTGATGACCCAGATGCGACATACGTAACATTGGGTACACAAATCAACTTCTAATTTGTTGATTGTACTTTTAAAGAATTCGAAAAGGGTCCCTTCCGGGGCCCTTTTTTTATGACGCGAGATGTCATTTCGAACGCTTCGGTCCCTGTATATAATCCGGGAATTGAAGCGGAGAAATCTTCTCTCTTTATTTTTGCAAAAAGATCCCTCACATTCGTTCGGGATGACAAAAGAGAAAAACGTATGAGTGTTTCAGACAATCTTTCATTGATACATAGCCAAATTGAAGCGGCGGCGCGTGAGAGCGGGCGCGTGCCTTCGGATATTCATCTAGTGGCGGTGAGTAAAAAGCAGCCTGATGAACGCTTACAAGAAGCCCTCGATTCCGGTCATCGCCTGTATGGTGAAAACCGTGTGCAGGAAGCGCAGAGCCATTGGGCGCACCGCAGGGAGGAGTATCCTTATCTGAGGCTGCATCTCATCGGCCCGTTGCAAACCAACAAAGTTAAAGATGCGGTTGCGTTGTTTGACGTCATAGAAACTGTGGACCGGGAAAAGCTGGCGCGGGCTTTGGCAAAGGAAATGGAAAAACAAGAGCGTGCCTTGCCGTGTTTTATACAGGTGAATACGGGTGAGGAAGAGCAAAAAGCAGGTATTTTTCCACAGGATGTGGAGGCGTTTTATCAATTTTGCACGCAGGAATGTGGCTTGAATATTATGGGTTTGATGTGCATTCCGCCGGTTGAAGAGCCGCCTGCTCTGCATTTTGCTCTGCTACAAAAATATGCGCAAAAACTGGGTTTGAAAGATTTAAGTATGGGTATGAGCAGCGATTTTGAGCGCGCGATACCGTTGGGTGCGACATATGTTCGTGTTGGAACGGGTGTTTTTGGCGCGCGTGAATATGAAGTTTGATTAAGCGTTATAGCTGCGCAGTTGATGCGCGTATTTTTGAGGCGCGGCGGGTGTTTCAGATGCGGCAAGGTTGCTAAAAGACAGCATGGTGCGTGTAGTGTCATTATCATAAGGTTGCCCGGTTTCTTTGATGGCACGCTCTATCTGATTTTGCGGCGAGGCTAACTCGTTTGAAGCACTGCGGAATTTGGGCATTTCGCGTCTAAAGGCCATGTTGAAGGCATTGGCGGTCATGTCTCGGCCTGTTTCATGAACGATAATGGCATCGATGAGGCCCCCGGCGGCCCCCGCTGGACCGCCGAACAGTGCGCCGCCGACGATTTTGCTCGATGGTTTGATTTGGTCGCCCGTGAACTCCCGGTAGAGTTGGTTTACCACAGGTATATGTTGAAGCGGGTTCACAATGTCCAGGACGTCGGAGAGGCCAAATTCTTCACTTGTTGTGGGCTGGTGGGGGGGTGTTGGGTGATAGGCTAAAGCTGCATCTGTTTTCGGGGCAAAATTTGCATTCCGGGCGTCAGCCAGTACGTTCTCAAAGTTGCGTTCAATCACATTGGCTGTGCTTTTCACCGTTTCCCATTTGGGCACGAATCCGCCCATACGCTCGTTTTTCACCATGGTCAGGCCCTTTTTGGGGGCTGGCGGGACGTTCGTAGTCGTATAGCTTTGGGCGGTCGCACTTTCAATCATAATCAAAGCCTTGCAAGCACTATGCCAGCGGTGGATAATGCTATCCCATGAAAGTATTTCTTGTTGAGCCGGATGAATTTATTGCGAAAAAACTACAGGGTTTTTTAGCGCGTGCCGGGTTTGGTGCTACTTGTCAAGTTATTGAAAATTCTGATAAAAATAGCAATGATGGTGCGGTGGTTAAGCTTGATTCGATGACGCGACTAGGCGTTTTACTGGACAGGATCCGTCATGTGCAGGGTGCGGAGGGGACGCAATTTCTGCAATTCGGGGATTACCGGCTGGATTTGCTGCAAGGTGAGCTAGAGTGCGAGCAGGGTGAGGCCGTGCGTCTAACAGAAAAAGAGGTATTATTGCTTAAAATCCTGATTGAGGCGGGCGGTGAAAGTGTGAGCCGTGAAACCTTGTTAGACAAGGTGTGGGGCTATGCCGATGGGGTGGAAACACACACATTGGAAACGCATATTTACCGGCTGCGGCAGAAAATTGAAAAAGATCCGGCGGCGCCGGAGATCATTAAAACCGACGAGTCTGCTGGGTATTATTTAGCGGTTTAAATCGAAAAAGAGGGGCCGTGTTTAATTTTTTCAACGGCTGCAGCGATGCTTTGCAGGAAGCTTTCTGAGCGCTCGATGCGGATAAATTCGATTTTCTTTTTCTCGACATTTTTTAAATCCTCAAGAATGGCGTGGATTGTGCGGACTTCGGAGGCTTCGAGCCTGATGAGCGGTGCGCCGTCAACGCCGGAATCTTCCAGGAGAGACGTTCTTTGCTGCGCGGCGGCGACGTGCTGATAAGCGCCTGCTGCGTAGGCAGCGTTGCCGGATTTGGGCTTGTTTTCACTTTGGCCTCCAGCTTCCTCATTGGCTTTGAACCACGCGAATTCCTCTTGCTCAGGATCATGTTGCGCGTTTTGGGGGGTTGTTTCGCCCTGTTCCTGCAAGGATTTGAGGAAGTTCTCGAGGAAAATGCGCAGGGCCTGCACCGACACGGTAGCGCCGTCTTCGGAGAATAAGGCTGCGGGTTCGTTCTGATTTTTCTT